>NZ_JAGQBK010000014.1:0-46581 GCF_024345595.1 Synechococcus lacustris Maggiore-St4-Slac
AGGGGGAAGCGGAACAAGCACTGGTTGCTTAATTGGGCCGGATTTAAAATCCTCAAACATTGCTTGATTAAGCTTCGCATGAGGAAGGAGAAGCAAAGCAAGCCAAATAAAAACTGCCGAGAACAATAACCAACGAATCACGGTTTCAAACTATTGAGTAAAGCTAGCTGCTGAGGCAGAGGATTAGTGCCAGGGTGCACCTGTTGCATATAATCCAAAGCGGCTAAGGGCGAAATTCCTTTGCGTTGTAGCAAAATTGCCATGCACACCAGGGGGGAACGTTCAACTGCTGCCACACAGTGCACGTATAGGGGTGGCGCATTAAATAGGGCCTGTTCAGCTAAAACTAAAGCTTGCTGCAATTCAGAGATAGTGGGGGCCCTACCGCTGCGGTGGTCGGGCAAAACAAAATTCAAATAGTTAAATTTATTTTGAAGCTCAACAATCAGCCCAGGCTCTTGATTGCTTACTTCAGCAGGAGCACACAGGCTGAGTATTGATCTGAAACCAGCATTACTGAGGCGGTCGATGTGTCTATGGGCCCTAGGTGCAGGGCCAACAGCTAATAAACCATTTAATATCCAGCTAAAATGAAATCGAACGGATGGTTTAACGAGAGCTTTATTCATTGCAACAAAATAAATTAATTCGTGCCCAGCAATCTGATCAACGTAAATATACTCGCAAGGCTTGTTAAGGGGCCGCCAACGGCATTGATGGCATCTGCAGTGGTGCCATAAATACTGCGATTAACCACTACGGTGTCGCCATCTCGCAGAGGGGGGTTTGATGCACTTGAAACACCCTGGCTATAATTAACAGAAAAAACCTGGCGGGTTGCTGTTCCATCGCGATTTATACGAACTAATTCAACATTACTTTTATTGGCCCTGAAATCACTTGGCCCACCAGCAGCCAAAACAGCTTGCACTAGCGGTGTGTTAGCCGGCAATTCCTGTTTACCAGGAGTTTTAACTTCTCCCACAACAAACACTCGAATTTGTTTAGGTGAAAGATTATTAGCTGCCAGTTCAATCGCTTCAGCGTCTGGTGTTTCGGCCCTGCCAATACGAATGCTATCACCATCAAAAAGTAGGGGATTTTGTTTCTGATCCCCCTGCCGAACAAGGGCGAGTAGATCAAAACGGGCTTCCTTAAGTGAACCTTCAGCTCCAGGCAATTTGCGCTGAATACTTACTTTACTCAGATCAGCATTATAGGTAATTCCACCTGCCTTTTGGATGGCATCAACAAGGGTTGGCAAGCCACTCACATTAACTGCTTGGCTAGACCCTGTGGTGCTAACTGTTTCGCTAGTAGTTAGGGAATACAAACCAGGACGTTCAATCTCGCCAACCAATGCCACACGGATTGGCCTAGGCCGCACCACCTTTAGCTGCAGATCCGGGCGCAGGAGTTGCTTACCGTAGAGTTGGGTTAGGTAGTTGGTAGCCTGATTAAGGGTTAAACCTGATAAACGCACACTACCCAGAAGAGCAAGCGAACTGCTGCCATCGTTTAAGATTTCTAGAATGCCTGAAAGCTCGGGAGCATCCAAAAGTTTAAGTTCAACCTGATCCCCAGCCCCGAGAATGTAGGAATCAAATTGAGGTAGAGGGGCAGCTTGCGCCAGCTGAAGGGTTGTAGCGAGGAGTAGTGAAAACAAAATTCCCCAACAATTAGAAAGAAAATTAAACAGGGACGGTGCTTTAACCGCCACGCCTGATCATACTTGTATGGTGCGCTACAGTTAGGATAATGTGCCAGTAAGAAAGCTGTGTCAAATTTAATTCCTGCCCCAGGGCATTCGCCAATTCTGGCAAGTTCAATTCAGCCCGTGCAGGTTCGGGAACTGAACAACACAGCAGTCGGCGATGAAATCGATCTAAGGGAACTTTGGAGAGCACTAAAAAGGCGCAAACGAGTGGTGGGCGCCACATTTGTTGCAATTTTAATACTTAGCGGCTGCTACACCGCCTACCAAAGAATATTTAGACCTGTATATGAAGGTAGTTTTCAGCTCCTGATTACCGATCCAATTAGTGATGAGAACAGGGGTGCCACAGGTGGTGGAGAAATAGTAAGTAATTCAATGATTGAATCCCTTGCTAGGAACAGCACAAAAAGTGATATACCAACGTTAATAGAAGTATTACGCAGCCCTATGCTCCTTTCTACAATAGCCTCACGTTTTGATACAAAAACTGCAGCATTATCTAACCAAATAACAATAAAAACTGGCGGCAGCAAACAGATGGAAGCCGAAGGAGTTTTAACTGTAACCCTAACTGATAGAGAGCCGGCGAGGGCCAGTGAAATTTTGAAAGCCCTAAAAACAGATTATCTTGGTTATTCATTAAAACAACGCCAGCAGCGGCTCAATGATGGTTTGCGTTTTCTTGATCGCCAAGCACCGGCCCTACAAGCAAAAACAGGTGAATTACAAGCTCAGGTAGCTTTGTTTCGTCAAAAAAACAATCAGCTATTACCAACGGAAGAAGGTGCCTCGCAAAAACAAAAGATAGCTGGCATTGAAGATCAATTAAGGCTTCTACAAGTTGAAGAGTTGCGCCTACTAAGCATGCGTAAATCAATCGAGGCTGGCCGGTTAACAGCTCGCAGTTTTCAAGATAATGCTGGTGGATCAAGCGGAGCCGGTGGAGCTAATCAAGGCGTAAATGTTACCGTTGCCAATCCTTCACTGCTGGAGCAACTTACTAAAGTTGAGGAGCAATTAGCAGAAGCGAGGGCAAAATTTAGAGCTGAATCACCAACAGTTCGCAGTTTAACAGCCCGAAGAGACCAACTCCTACCACTACTTAAAGGCAAAGAGCTAGATGCTGTTGATGCCGCCTTAGCAATGAATAATACTAAAATTGCAGCAGTGCAAAATCAAGAAAAAACGCTCACTCGCGAATTTCAAAAGCAACCACAACTTATCAAGCAATATGAAGCCTTAAACCAAAAATTGAGCATTGCGCAAGAAAATCTAGCCGGATTTATTAAAGCCCGAGAAAATTTTCAACTTGAAATAGCGCAGCGAACCGTGCCATGGCAGGTTATCGCCCCAGCTGAAATAAATCCAAATCCAGTAAAACCAAGCATCCCGCGTAACTTAGCCCTTGGCGCAGTATTGGGATTAGTTGCAGGTGCAGCCGCTGGTTTATTGCGGGATCGCATGGACCATGTATTTCATCATCCAGGGGAAGTACAACAGGAATTACAACTACCCCTATTGGGACACATCCCCCACGTTGAATTCTTTGCTGGTGTGCGTGAAGAAAAACGATTTCTGCTTGAAGAATTAGATAGCCTTGGCAGCGCCAATGATAAAAGCACAACCGCCGCTGATGCCCAAGCAAAAAATGCTGAATTCACTGGCTATCAACGCTTTTTTTATCAGGAAGCTTTTCGTAATTTATTCTCGAGTTTGAGATTCCTTAACAGTGACCGCCCCATACGCAGCATCGCTATCACCAGTTCACTGCCAACGGAAGGGAAAAGCTTAGTAAATATTCTTCTCGCAAAAACTATTAGTGAAATGGGTCAACGAGTTTTATTGATAGATGCTGATCTTAGGAAGCCACAATTACATCACCGTTTAGGTCAAGATAATATTCAGGGATTGAGTAATCTACTTACAGATGATGGTAATCTGCATTGGCGCCAAGCAATTCAGCCTGTTAAAGGTAGAGATAACTGGTCGGTAATCACCGCCGGAAGGAGGCCGCCAGATCCAGCCCGTTTATTGAGCAGCCACAGGATGGGTGCTTTGATAAATGATTTAGCAAATAGCGGCGAATTCGATCTTATTATTTACGATACACCTCCAGTATTAGGTTTAGCCGATGCAATGTTAGTTGCTGAACATCTAGATGGAATAATATTACTTGTTAGCTTAGCTCGTGTTGATAGAGGCTTACCTAAGGAATCAATCCAGCGCATCTGCACAGCTGGAGCACCTTTACTAGGTATTGTTACCAATGCTGTTAAAAAAGAAAGCCGCTCTGCCTCTGCTTACGGTTACGGTTACGGTTACGGTTACGGTAAGTATGGCTATGGAGCCTATGATGCTGGCCATGCTTATAATTATTACTCAAATGATGATTCAAATATCTCTGGCGCAAAAGTTGCCGAGGATAAATCAAGCGTTAATGGTAAGAATGGTCAGCAAACTGCCACCAACCTAAAGCGTAAAATTATGGGTTGGCTTGATGGATAAGATCAAGGCTTGGCTGATATTCGGGCACGATGCGGGCCAAAAGCAATTTGGCTGCTTGATCATCTTGGCTTGCAATTATGGAGTTTAATTGCAGCAAGAGCTGATCTAATTGATCGGCAGACATAAATTGCTCCCTTGCTTGGCGAATTAAGGGGTGTGATGTTTCTTGATCATTGGCATTTATCAGTAGTTCTTCATAGAGCTTTTCACCGGGCCTAAGGCCCGTGAATTGCAATTCGATTTCACCATTTGGATTATTTGCATCTTTCACACTACAGCCTGAAAGTTGAATCATTTGACGGGCCAAATCAGCAATCCGTACCGGTTCACCCATATCAAGCACAAAAACTTCACCGCCCCTTGCCATAGCACTTGCTTGCAACACCAATTGCACCGCTTCTGGGATCGTCATAAAAAAGCGGGTAATTTCAGGATCGGTAACAGTTACGGGGCCACCAGCGGCAATTTGCTGGCGAAATAGGGGCACCACAGAGCCGGAGGAACCGAGCACATTACCAAAACGCACCATTGAACATTTAGGGCCATGGCCGCAATCATTAATTTGAGCTGCCGCATTTTGCACCAACATTTCACAAACTCGCTTGCTGGCACCCATGGCATTGGTTGGCCTAACGGCCTTATCGGTGGAGATCAATGTGAAGCGTTCAAGGCCGCAATTACGGGCAGCGGCAAGCGCAGCAGTGGTGCTGCCTAAATTATTAGCCAAAGCAGCACAAACATTCGCTTCAACTAATGGCACATGCTTATAGGCAGCCGCATGGATTAGCCCATCCACTCCATGGTTACGGCAAAGGTTTTCAAGTATTGTTTGATCAGCTGCATCGGCAAGCACCGGAAGCAATAATTGGGTATTTGATGCTTGAGTATTTGATGGATTAGTGTTTACTGAAGTATTAATAAGTTGAATTAGTTCTTGATGGATTGTGTATAGGGCATATTCAGAGCGATCAAGCAGTAATAATTTATGGGCACCTAAAGCAAGCACTTGGCGGCATAGTTCACTGCCGATGCTGCCACCTGCGCCGGTGATAAGGATTGTTTTATCTTTTACGGCTGCTTCCAATAAACCATTTATAGGTGTTGATGGTTCACGGCCAAGTAAGTCTTCAATGGCCACTGTTCGCAATTCACTTACCCGAAGGCGGCCACTGGCTAAATCAGCTAAAGAGGGCATCGTTAGCACTTCAAGGCCCATGGCACGGAACCTGGTGGCTAATTCCCGCCTACGGCTACGCACAGCCGATGGCAAGGCCAATAACACCTGCTTGATGCTGTGGTTAATGATTAGTTCTGGTATTAATTCAGGGTTATGAACTTCTAGCCGTTGCAAACGCCTGTACCAAAGGGCGGGGTCGTCGTCTACGGCAGCAACAACATTAAAACGGGCATCAAGTTGTAATTCCTGCAACAGGCGATGGCCTGCTTCCCCAGCGCCATAGATCAAGGTTGCTATGCCGGTTGGCGTTGCCCCCTGAAGCAATTGCTGTAAACGTTCAAGGCGTAGCCGCAATAAATCGCGGGCCAAAATGCGGCTCACAATCAAGCCAGCGGTAATCAAACCCCAAAACAACAACCAAAAAGAACGGGGCGGTTGAATAAAACCAAACAAGGATGTGTATGCAAATAGCAAAACAACAATCAGGCCAGTGCGAGGTAGCAAGCCGTATAAGGAAAAGCTACCGGTGGTGCGGGTTAAACCTCGATACCAACGGCTTAAAACAAGTGTGGCTAATCCCAAAAGCCAGAGGGGCAGCAGCAAAGGCAAAGCTTGCTGAAACTGAAGCGGCCAGAGTTGATTGAGGCGCAAGGCAAAGGCGGCCCAAAAGCCAATTAGCAATACAAATGCATCACAGCTAAGCATTAATAAACGCCTAGGGATCAAAGTGCGATCCGCCCTTAAGGATCTGAGCCGCGCCTTAAAAGCACCAGGAATAAGAAAATTTCTTACCATGGCTTGGAATATATAACGGTTGGTAGCAGCAGAGGTTTTTTTAATTGAAAGATGCAGATTTTGCATAAAACCCCAGTGTGGGCCATTTCACAAAGCTCACCCCCCCCTAGGGGTTAAACCAGTTCAAGACTGTAAATTAAAACGATTCGCATATCGATGTGCATAGGCTTTTAGCAACTGCAGTGGCGCTGCCTTTGCTGGCGGGGCAGCTATGTGGGGGCTTTGCCCTGGCTCAACCAGCAAAGGGAAGCGGCGTAATAAACATTGAACAGCGCCGCCAGGTTCGTTACGACAGCTATGTGCTTGGCCCCGGTGATGGCTTACAAATTGAAGTGATAGACATTCCTGAACTAAGCGGTACCTATTCAATTGGCCCCGACGGCACCCTATATCTGCCCCGGCTGAGGGCTGTTTATGCAAGTGGGCTCACAATTGAAACATTACGCAGCTTTTTAACTCAGCAATACACAGCTTTTGTAAAAAGGCCAAGGCTTTATGTAAGACCTGTGGCCTATCGTCCGATCCGTGTATATGTGGGCGGCGAAGTTAAAAGACCTGGTTATTACCAATTGAGTGGTGTAACAGGTTCTTTCCAGCAACCGGGCAATGTTAGCAACCAAGGCAGTAAATCTAATTTAGATAACTTGTCCATCGCAGAAGCGCAAAGCGGAAACCTTGCCTCAAGCCCATTTAGTCAAACTGCATTGCCCACAGTATTTGATGCGCTTCGCAATGCCCAAGGGTTAACACCTTTTTCAGACCTGCGCAAGGTTAGTGTTACCCGTAAGTTGCCTGAAGATGAAGGGGGAGGCAAAGTGCGAACAGAGTTAAATTTCCTTGGTGTTATCACCAATGGTGATGAAAGCCAAAACCTTAGATTATTTGATGGTGATGTGGTGGTGGTAGCCAAAAGCGATGAAATCCTTAGGGATCAATTGCTTAAGGCAGGTCAAACCAACATAAGCCCACAATTCGTGCAGGTATTTGTGAGCGGTAGGGTAAAACAACCGGGGCCGCAAATCCTTCCCCAAGCAAGCACCTTAAACCAGGCTTTAATCAGTGCTGGCGGTCCGAAATTTTTAAAAGGAAAGGTTGAATTCGTTCGTTTTACCCGCGAGGGGGAAGTAGATAGAAGAATATTCAACTACAATCCTGGTGCAGCTGCCGAAAACTTCTCTAATCCAGTATTAATGGCAGGTGATATAATTCGTGTTAATGAATCTGTGCTAACCGGCACATTGAATGTAATCGATGAAGTAACAACGCCATTTGCTGGCGTTTTCGGAACCTATGCGCTAATCAAAGGAGTTGGTGGTTTCTAAATGAATCAAAACATGAATCAGATCTCCACCACCCTCGAAAGCAATAACGACGAGATTGATCTGCGCCAACTAGCAGGTTCATTGAAACGTAAATGGAAAATAATTGCTGGCGTTACAGTGGCGTGCATATTATTATCCGCTTTAAAAACACTAACAACCAAACCAACCTGGGAGGGTAGATTTGATATTGTTTTAAAGCAACCGGAAAGCAATTCATCTGTTAAGGCACAATTACTTGCTAGCAATCCAGCCTTAGGTGCTTTTATTGGAGGCGGTGGCAGCGCAAGTGAATTAGAAACCCAGGTTGAAATTTTAAATAGCACCTCAGTTTTAAATCCGATTTTCCAATATGTGAGATCGCAAAAGCCAGCTAATGAAACTAAAAATCTTAGTTTTGACGACTGGGTGAAAGGTGCCTTAGAAATTAAATTAAAAAAAGGAACCAGCGTATTAAATGTTGCCTATCGCGATAGTGATGAACCATTAATCATGCCGGTTTTACAAAAAGTTAGCCGCGCCTATCAACTCTATAGTGGCAAAGATCGCCGCCGGGGCCTACAGCAGGGTATTGGTTATCTTGGAATTCAAGTTAATATCTACAGGCAAAGGGCTTTAGAAGCCCTAAAAACAGCTCAAACCTTTGCCATCGAGAATGATCTCACTGCAATCAACGATAACACAATTAAGAGTGATTTAAATTTAGAAAGTCAAAGGGCTGGAGCCGCCGCAAAAGTTAGATCCCTAAAGCAACAAATTGGTTTATTAAACCGCTCTGCTGACACTGTTCTTTACCAAGGTTTAAGCGTTCCTGCTCTAACAGGTCAAACCAGTTTATTTGCAGAATTAAAGGGTGTGGAAAGTGCTATAGCCAAACAGAGCGTTCGTTTCACAGATCAAGATGAAACAATTAGAAAACTTAAAGAGCAACGTAAATTACTCATTGGCTACATAAACCGAGAAACTGCAGATGTGCTTAAGGCGCAACTTGTTTCAGCAGAAGCTGAATTAGGTGCCTCCACAAGACCCAAAGGAGTATTACTTAAATTCCGTGATTTACAAAGAATTGCGGCTAGGGAAGAAGGTACTTTGCTAAAACTAGAAGAAAGCTATCGCGGCCTTCAACTTGAAGCAGCCCGCCAGGAAGATCCCTGGGAACTAATAAGCACACCAACACTGCTAGACAAACCAGTTGCTCCAAAAAAAGGTAGAAATCTTGCTTTGGGATTATTAGCTGGTTTAGTGCTTGGTAGTGGCGCTGCATTGATCATGGATCGCCGCGCCGGATTAGTTTGGAATGAAGAAGAGCTTCAAAAACTACTTGGTTTACCCATATTAACTAAATTGAATCTGGGCGCTGATGAGCTGGATTCCAATGGTGAAATTAATAACAGTTTACAACCTTTAATCCAAGGGCCGCTAGCTGGCAATAAATCAATCGCAGTATTAAGTTCGTCTAGCATTGATTCAGCCTTAGCACTTGCATTAAAACAAGAACTGGGGCAGCGCTTGCAATGGCTTGGTTTTAATGATGCCTCATCACTACATCAAGCGCGTGTATGTGAGCAATCAATAATTGCTGTTGAACTTGGTGATTGTGGCCGTGACCAACTACAACAACTCAAGCAACGCCTGCAACTACTGCAGCTAAAGCCAATCGGAATAATTATCAGTTAGTCCATAGCACTGGTTCGATTGTAATAGTATACCGATAGCGGCATACGCAAAGCAAATAAAATTTTTGATTCAGCACGCTCTATTCCGCTAACCCCAAAGGCACACCATATATGGTGTGTAAAAAGCCAAATTTAATAGGGTGCGGGGAATTTATTAATAAACCAATAGCGCCAAGCCACGGCTCGGGCATTCAGCTGCCAACGGCATACGCACAACCTGCCAGCGGTGCTCACGAGGCCACAGGCCTGAGCACCGCGGCAGGAAAAGGAAGTTCAAGCAAACCCGCCGTATTCCTCCAGCAGCGGTTGAGCTGATGGCGGAGGTGAGAAGAAGGGAACGCCATCAAACCTGGGAACTGTTTTGCAACAGGCGCACCAACATGCGGCGCTGGTGGTTTTGGCCACCAAAAAACACGGCCAGCACCTGGACTTCCCGCTGCTCAGCGCGGGGTTGAAACCAATAAACAGCAGGATCCAGAGCCAGGTGGCGAAGGCCAGGCAGGAGATCATCGTGTGATTCTCCACGCAGGGGAGCTGAGTAGCACCAATTGGTCAAGAGCCCCCACCAGCGAGTTCGGTGGCAATCAGCTGTAGGAATCTTCTGTGGAGGGGGGTGGGGTCGAGCCAGACAAGTGCTCCCGCTCGAAGCGCTCGAGCCTGGAGTTGATCTGCGCGAGCCGCGCGTTCTCGCTCTCGAGCCGTTGCAGCCTCTGCTCGATCGCGTAGCACTCCACGTCGACGTCGATCGTTGGATGCCA
Source organism: Synechococcus lacustris Maggiore-St4-Slac (assembly GCF_024345595.1). Lineage (NCBI taxonomy): Bacteria > Bacillati > Cyanobacteriota > Cyanophyceae > Synechococcales > Synechococcaceae > Synechococcus > Synechococcus lacustris. Next base: position 9,948 of record NZ_JAGQBK010000014.1, read on the forward strand.
ATTGAGCTTCTGCAATAGCCGTCGCCACGGCGGCAGCGATGCAAGGAATTCCTGCTTGCTGCGGTAGATCGAAGGAAGCGGCTCCAAGGATGTCGACATGGTCGTAACTCGTGAGCAGGGTGATCAGGGCAAGGAGCAGGCCGGCAAAAACCGTGATCCAGCCTTGACGGTCAAATCCCAAAACCACTGTAGCCAGCCCAAACCCTACACATGATAGTACAGGCACACTAGCAGGATATCCGTGGAATCACGGGTGGCCCGCCGCGCGGCCTGAAGCCCTAAACCCCACAATCCACCCGTTTGCGGGCCGGCCACATCACATTCCAGCGGCGTGCTCAAACCTGGGAACTGTTTTGCAACAGGCGCACCAACATGCGGCGCTGGTGGTTTTGGCCACCAAAAACCACGGCCAGCAGCTGGATTTCCCGCTGCTCAGCACGATCCAAAGCCAGGCAACGAAGGCCTCCGCCAGCGGTTACCAAAGCTTTGGCATAGGCATGCCGATCTTCTCGGAGAGTAAATGAACTCTTGATAACCACTTGAGCACCGTCCACACGCCTCCCCAAGTGGGCCTGAGTAGCACCAATCAGAAGAGTGCATAACTGTTAGAGCCTGCTCCCAGTTAGGAGAGAAGGGGCTAATCCAGCCGAATGGTTTTTGATCTAATTCCGGTTTCAGGCCCAGTGCCTGTGCAGCAATGTGCATCGCATGATCAAAGCCAGCCAGCCTGAGCTTCATCCCAAGGGCGCTGTGAGTTTCGGTGAACAGCCAGTCGCCGCTGATCAGGGGTTCGCGTGATTGCGCAAACCAGTTAAGGGCGCGCGAACTGCTTTCTTCCGGTGTTAGCAGAGCCACCACCACGCTGGTATCGAGATAAATCATCCACGGATCTGCATCACCAGCGTTCACCGCTACGGCATTCCTCTATTATGGAAGGGGTAATGGGCATGGTGGCCTGAAGCTGGCGTAAATCAGTTCTGTTGCTGTTCAGCGGCCAGCTCGATGGCAATGAGGCTGAGGAATCGCCGGTAGAGTCTGCACTTTCATATCTACTGTTGGATGCCAACTTAAGTTCGCCAGCTGGTAATGGAAAGGAAGTGACGAATCCGGAGTTAAAGATATGATCTTGGATAACTAAAAGAGGAAAAGTCCACGCCTGCATAAGCTGGTGCAGCTGCAAATCTGAGTCCCATGACCAACAGGGATGTCCGTTGGCTGCAACGGCTCGAGAACTATTGCAGAGCGTTAGCCGCCCTGCAAAGGGCCATTGCGATTGCAAACCAACGAGCCCTATCAGAGCTAGAGGAGCAGGGCCTGATACAAGCCTTTGAGTTCACCCACGAGCTCAGCTGGCTGCTCTTAAAAGACTATCTGGCCGATCAGGGCGTAAGCGGTATAAGCGGGTCTAGAGATGCCGTGCGAGAAGCGATGGTGCGCGAGTTGCTGCCGGTTGGAACGGAGGAAACCTGGATGGCCATGATTCGCAGTCGAAACCTCACGAGCCACACCTACAACCCTGAACTGGCGCACGAGATCGCCTCATTGATACAACAAACTTACATTTTTGCTCTCACAGCGCTGCAACGGGAACTGCAGGCCAGGGCAGAGCGGCGATGACCAGCGCACCCGAACCACCTGCTGCCGTGATCCCGGGCATTAGCGCCGTTAACAGCCAGACGATCTTGGCGCGGTTGGCGCAGCACCCCGACCTAGACGCGGTGGTGCTTTACGGCTCCAGAGCGTTGGGTCGTCACCGCCCTGGCTCCGACATCGATCTCTGCCTGCAGGCTCCCTCGATGACGCTGGGCCAACTACTGAAACTAGGGGCAGCTCTCGACGACCTGCTGTTGCCGTGGCCGATCGACCTGCAGCTGCGGCATGTGATCCAGCATCAGCCACTGCTCGATCACATCGACCGAGTGGGGCTGCGCCTTTGGTGTCGCCCGGATTAGCCATGAGCCTCCCCCGTTTTCAAGGACAGTATTTAGAGAGTTGCTGGGTTAGATCGACGAAAGCGGCTCTAAGGATGTCGACTTAGGAATAGCCCGCAAAGAACGTAATCAGGCCAACCCCAGGTGCTCACCTTGCCGGAGGCGAAAACCATGGATCGCCATCAAATCTTGGAACTGTTTTGCAACAGGTGCACCAACATGCGGCGCTGGTGGCTTTGGCCACCAAAGAACACGGCCGGCACCTGGATTACCCGCTGCTCAGGGCGGGGGCGAAACCTGAGCCATACCCATTTTTATGGGCATTTGCTTAGGCAATTTGCTGCCAAATCAGTTCTGTTGCTGTTCAGCGGCCAGTTCATAGCTATGAGGCTGAGGAATCGCCGGTGGAGAGGGCTTGGTTCAAGCTGGAAAAGTGCTCCTGCTCGAAGCGATCGAGCCTGGAGTTGATGGCGGCGAGCCGCGCGTTCTCTTTCTTCAGCTGCTCGGTTTCGTTCATTATCTGCGCGTTCTCTTTCCTCAGCTGTTTTGTACTTTGCTCGAGCGCGTAGCTCTGCACTTTCATATCTACTGTTGGATGCCAATTTAAGTTCGCCAGCTGCCGCCGCCAGGGCGATAAAGATGCAAGGAATTCCTGCTTGCTGCGGTAATGGGAAGGAAGTGGCGAATCCGGGGATAAAGACATGGTTGTAACTACTAAAAAGTGTGATCAATGCCAAAAGGATGGCAGCTGCAAAGGCGATCCAGGCCTGGGGATCTAACAATCTCAATTTAACGGCCCCAAACCAAACGCAGGCTCAATAATACACCTGTACTGCGCAAGGCAAGCTTACTTATCAGCATATAATTATATGCTGATAAGCGCATATATGAGGTAAATAAATTAATTAATAAACCAATGGCGCCAGAAGCCACGGCTCTGGCCCTCAGCTGGCAACGGCATACGCACAACCTGCCGGCAAGGGGTGATCAGGCGAATGGACTGACGGCAGAGACGTCATCTTTCCTGACAGCTACCGAGGCCCTGCTGCAACACAGCACTCACGGATGAGAAGCTTTGGCAAAGGCATGCTGATCTTCGCGGAGAGAAACCGAACTCTTGATAACCACTCGAGCACCGTCCACACGCATTCCTAAGTGTTACTGAGTAACACCACTCAGGCAAGCCGACGCAGAGAAAACCCACAACCTGATCACCACTGGGCGATCAACTCTTGGAAGCCACCGCAAAGGGAACAGCCACCCGCTGATCAAGCCACACGCCAATCAACAGCACAGCCAGCGCAAAACCAATAACCCAAGCCAAACCACCAGCTAGCTGTGCAATAGCAAGAAGAGCAGTGGCAGCGATATAGAGGCTTGATACATGGGCATGACACCAACCGGCTTGATGCAAACGCTGAAATAGATGTAAACGATGGGCCTGGAATATGCGCTGGCCAGCAAACAAGCGGCGGGGTACGCAAAGGCAGGCATCAGCCAAAAGGGGAGTGGCTACGAGCAAAAGAGCAAGGGCAGCAGAAAAACTGGTTTGCTGTAGCACTACACCAGCAAAAACAGCACCAAGGAAGGTGCTACCCACATCACCCATAAATACCTTGGCGGGGCTCCAATTCCAAAGCAAAAAACCAAGCAAGGCACCCACTAGGGGCCAAAGACCTGCCACAGCAAAAAGCACAGCCATGCAACCGGCCACTAGGCCATCAAGGCCATCCATGAAATTAGTGAAATTGATCACGGCGGTGGCAGCGATCAACAGCAACAACCAAACCCAAAAACCAGGTGCTAGGGCCGATAGCGGACTAATCCAAAGCAAAAACAAAGCAGTGGCTACTTGCACGCCATAACGCAAGCTGGCGGGAAGGTTATGGCGATCATCAAGGAAACCAACAATTGCCAAAGGCAAGGCAATTAATGGCAATGCCGCTGGAAGCACAAAGCCAAAGGGGAAGGCAAAGCCACTGGCAACCAGCACAAAGGCCACACCACCACCGCGGGGAGTGGGTTGCTGATGGGAACTGCGGGCGTTGGGTTGATCTAATAACCGACGGCTTAGCAGGGGGATGAGCAGCCAGAGGGATAACCAGCTAAGCGCTGCAGCGAAAAGCGCAAGTAAGCCTGGAATTAAGAACCGTGTTGCGATCACTGGTTTGATTGCGCAAAAGCCACTGTTTGGCTGGTAAGAAACCAATCAGCCGTGATCTGTAATCCCTCTGCAGTGGAAAAGGGAGGCTGCCAATTCAACGTTTGAAAAGCGTCGCTGGGATCAATCACCAGAGATCCGGTAAGACGGCTGAATTCGGCCTGCCTGCCACTGAGGCGACCCAGAAGTGATAACAGTGAAGGGGGAACAGGCAGTAGGCGAGGCTTCGTTTTCAGGGCTAAGGCAAGCTGCTGCACCAGCTCGGGGGTGGAAAGAGGTTCAGCGTCTGCAATTAGAAAGGTTCGCCCGGCAGCAGCAGGCTGCAGGGCACAGGCAGCAAGGAAACTCACCAAATTGCCCACATAAATCAAAGAGCGCTGGTTGTGCACAGCACCTAAAGGGAGGGGAATCTGCCGCTGAACCAAACGAAGCAGGCGCAAAAAATTTGCACGTACGCCTGGGCCATATACAAGGGGAGGGCGAACAACAACCACTTCCAGACCTGTTTGGGCAGACACTTGATGGAGGGCCTGTTCAGCTTCAAGTTTGGAAATGCCGTAGGGATCGAGGGGCGCGGCAGGTGATAGCCCGTTAAAAGAGGCTCCAGAACGGGTGCCCTCACCGTTTACCTTTATAGAACTAAGAAAAATAAGACGCTTAACACCAAGCTCAGCGGCCTGGATGGCGAGCCGTTGCGTACCGGCAACGTTTACAGCACGGTAAGCAGCGAGTGGATCAGCAACTTGATCCTGCAATACGTGCACTCGCGATGCGCAGTGGATTACTACATCAACACCGCTAAGTGCATCAGACCAATCGGTGGAACTAACAATTCCTGGAATCTGAAAAGTGCCCTGAGCAAATCGACGCTGAATCAAACGTATTTGATGCCCTTCTCTGCTTAGGTGTGAGCAGAGGTGACGGCCAACAAAACCGTCGGCACCTGTAATAGCGATAAGCATAGCTAAGGATTTTCGGCTATTAATTCCGCATAGATATCAAGATGCGTTTGCACCACCTGCTTAACGTCAAACTTACGCTCAGCTAAAGCGCGACCAGCACGACCCATGGCCTTACAAAGCTCAGGATTGTCAAGTAGATGCTGTATTGCAACTTTCAAAGCATTTGAATCATGGGCTGGAACTAAAAGACCGGTAACGCCAGGATCAATCGAATCACGGCAGCCAGGTACATCTGTTGTGATTATTGGGCGAGCACATGCTGCTGCTTCAATGAGAACCTTGGGTAGGCCTTCCCGATAGGAAGGTAACACTACAATTGAAGCCTGGCCAAGAACATTGGCCATGGCATCGGAATAACCCCAGTATTCAACCCAGCGTTTCTCTACCCAAAAATCTAGTTGTGCTGGGTCTATGCAGTCGCGATTCTCTTTGTCAAACTGGCCGGCAATAACGAATCTTGCCCCAGTTAATTGACTCGCAGCATCTACAAATTCATAAATTCCTTTGCTGCTCAGCAATCGTGCTGCAAATAAGACAACGGGTATGCCTGGTGGCAAATCCGAGGGTGAGTATGAAGAAAGGCTGACACCAGAACCAGGGATAAGTAAAGTTTTGGAGAAAGGCAAAGAGCTCAGCTTGCAAAGACTGAGCCGATCATCCGGATTCTGAAAGACAACTCGTATTCCATCGTGGAAAAGCGCAAGCCTGTACAAAGAACCAATGATTAATCTGCGAAGCGAAGCCTTTGAACCCTTGGCGATAAATATATAGCCAAGTCCAGAAACAGATGCAACTATTCTGCTCAACCCGAGCAAGCGTGCTGCAATTCCACCAAGTAGAACAGGCTTGATTGTTACGAGGTGAATTACTTTTGGGCGAACTCGAAGACAGACAGTTAATATATCAAAAAATGTACGTAGTGATCCAAGCAAACTTGTGTCTTTCCGCTCCAAATGAATAGGATGAAGAATCAAGCCATGAACATCAAAAAGATGCGCGCAATCCGTTATCCCGGTTGCCACGTGCACTTCATACCCAGCTGATCGAGCACCTGAAGCAATGGGGAGACGATGAGAAAGAAAAAACCAATCAACATTAACAACGTATAAAAGTTTTGGTGGATTTAAAGCCATTCTGAACTCAACTCCTAGATACTTTTAAAAGACCGAGTCTCTGCTTCATGAGGCCCAACATTAAGATACATGGATGATTTAGGTGCACGACAAGCAAGGGCAAAAGAGACATATAGTATCATTGGCAAAAACATCCACTTCTGTCGAATAGAGATACCTAGATTTGCTGTGGTTGTAGCAAACACAAGCCAACTGATCGTGATGTATACGTACATAAATGTCGGAGATGATTTAACTGGGAGACGTCTGCCCCGCAGGAACCCAGTAAGTCCAAAAACGAATATTAACAAAAGCACAAAATTATCAATCGCAGCTGCAAAAGAAAAAAGAGAATTGACATCAAAAAAAGCGGGCCTTAAGATATAACTCAGTAGCTGACTTGGCAGCGGCATGGTGCTTATGTCAATAGAACCACCGCCGTGCTGATTGTATGATTGTTTTAGCTCTATGTAAGCAGAAGCATCCTCAAAGTCTTTAATATCTCCAATGCTCACATACTCAGAAACCAGAGGAAACAACAACCTAGTTGCTACCAACAACATCAAAGCAAGTCCAACACGCGGAAGAAGTGGCAACTGGCGATTAAATATAGAATCCACAGTTAAAGCCAATACCATAAAAGTTGCCACATGGGGCCGCACCAGAAACATCGCCAAAATCGCCAAAATCATTAGAGGAATACGGCGACTAAGATTTAAGCTAGCCCAAAGTGCCAGTACAGCAGCAGAAAATGCAAAGCTATCCTTTCCTATAGCCGAACTCCAAAAGCTCACAGAAGGGAGAAAGATCATAAGGGCTGCCAATCGCTTTAACAAAGCAGACTGTGCGTAAGTGAGCTGCTGCAGAATTGCATCAAGCCCGATAAAGCCCACCATCCCTATGATATTATAAACAAGAAAACAGGAGAGATAGGATAGTTGAAGGGGGCTTGCCAGAAAAAAAGTTAGATATTCAATAAATGAAGTCCCATATATAAATTCGGGAGGGCTTTGATTCTCAATGGAGAAATAGTAAATAGAATCACCTCCATAGGATAGTGTGAAAAAAAGATATACAATGCACCAAATAGTATGCCAAGTATAAAGGAACCAAGATCTTTTCTGAGTTTGGCCATATTGGCTGCCCAGCCATCTTGCAACCGGCAAACCAAGCCCCCAAACAAAAAGGGGAGAAAGAATATCCCAAGGTGTAGAGAAAAGATTCATGAAAATACTTTAAAGTGGGCAATTTCAAAGCAAGTGTTCATTGAATCAAGGATTTATATCCAACAACACACCAGAAAGGGACACTGTCTAAGAATTTCAAATTAACAAGACCAGCACTTGCACACATAGAAGTAATTTGAGAGCGTGTAAAACGTTTTTCTAATGGTGTTCCAAAACGATCTCGAGAATCGGTGCGCATCGTATAGAAGCTGCAATGCGCATAGGCACTTAACGGGAAGAGATCAACCTTAATCTTTAAAGCTGCACAAAAGGCCGCAAGTCGGGCCAAAGGGAAATAAACAAAGGCTGCGATTATATCCGTAGAAAAACGTTTAAGATTCGGTGGAAGGGAACATATAAGAAGCCTAACGATATTTGAAGATTTCCAAAAAAAACGAAACCATTTAGGGCGATTATCAAAAGCATAATAAAGATACAAAAGCAACGGCGCACCAGGCTTAAGTAAGCTTACGCAACTTTTTATAGCCAAAGCAGTATCCGGAACATGATGGAGTACACCTAAACTATATCCAAAATCCTGGCTTCCGGGTGTGATGCAATTATTAGAAACAGAGGCTTGATGAAAACTAACATTATGTTGAAGCTTTAAAGCTTGGCGGGCAACGGCCAGGGCGCTGGACGGATCTATGCAGTGGAGACGGCCCACGCGTGGTGCAACAAAACGTGCCCAGCGGCCGGTGCCGCAGCCCATGTCAAACCCCTCTGAGCTTTCATTAATTTTGTCCCATGGAAAAACGGAAAAATAAGCATCAAAATGTCGCTTAGCCTCTTCATGCGGCATGTCACGTTGATCAAAACGACTCCACTCATCACCAAAACTATCTACTGTTGCCTTATCAAGATTTAAAACCATGATCAATCAAATAGGAAAGTTTTTTTCATACCAAGCTTGAAACATCAATATTGTCCAAAGCTGATGGTGCCAACGGCGTTGGCCTGAGCAATGCTCATGCCAGAGCTTTCGAACAAGTTTTGCATCAAACAGACCCTCACGTTCAAGACGAGCCTCATTAAGAAGCTCCTCAGCCCAATTCTGCAAAGGCCCTGTCAGCCAATGCTCGATCGGGATACTAAAACCCATTTTGGGGCGATCGATCAAGTACTTAGGAATGTGGCGCTGTAATACCTGGCGCAGGGCCCATTTAGTTTGGCCACGGTGCAGTTTTACATCGAAAGGCAGCCGCCAAACCCACTCAATAAATGTGTGATCTAAGAAAGGGACACGTGCTTCAAGGCCAACCGACATCGACGCACGATCTACCTTAGTAAGAATATCACCTGGTAAATATGTGAGTGTATCTAGTGCCATCATCAGTTCCCGAAAGTCTACTAATGCAGGCCAATTTTGCAAGTTGGAAAGGAGACTTGAGGGTGCACGACCATCCAGAACAATGGATGATGGATCCTGAAAACAAGATACGAGCGAAAGATAGAATTCTGATCCTTCAGCATGTCCCAGAACTTCAGCCAGCTTATGCAAGCGATCACCAAGGGCTGGATAAGGTAGCTTTGACGGTAACTGATGAAGGGCTCGGTCTATGCAATGCGCAGGTGCTGCCCGAAGTGCCGATATCACTAGATGGCGAAAAGCATTAGGCAGGCGGCGCAAGTGGCGATGCAGGCGGTAACCTTGGCCATATCGATTGTAGCCGCAAAATAGTTCATCACCGCCATCACCGGAAAGGGCTACAGTGACGTGCTGACGGGTAAGGCGGCTAAGCAGCAGCGTAGGGATCTGCGAGGAATCTGCAAATGGTTCATCCCAGATCACCGGAAGCTCAGGAATTATGGCAAGGGCATCGGCAGGGCTGAGATAGAGCTCGGTATGATTAGTGCCTAAGTGATGGGCAATGGACCTGGCACTCTCAGCCTCGTTGTAGCCATTTATATCAAAGCCAATGGTGAAGGTGTTTACTGGGCGACTCGATTGGACCTTCATCAGGGCCACCACAATGGAGGAATCAAGCCCACCCGAGAGGAACGCACCTAGGGGGACATCTGCTGCTATGCGCAGGTTAATGGCTTCACTTAGGCGACCCTCCAACTCATTAATCAGCTGGGATGTGCTGTTCGTATGGCGATGTTGAGTCGCAAACTCTATTTTTTTTGTGAAATTCCAATAGCAACTAGGTTCAGAAATACTAAGTCTTTCAGCATCAATTTCCAACCAATGGGCTGGGAGAAGTTTGTAAATGCCTTGATAGATGCTGTGGGGAGCAGGTATATAGGTATGTCGCATGTAGAGACAAAGAGCATCCCGGTTGAGCCTAGGCAGCCAATGGGGGTGGGCCGCTAACGCCTTAAGTTCTGAGCCAAACAGCAATGATCCTCCAGTGAAGCCGTAATAGAGTGGTTTTTCGCCTACTCGATCACGGGCCAGAGTAAGTACGCGGCGGCTCCTATCCCAAAGAGCAAATGCAAACATGCCATTAAGCTTTTCCAGGGTGGTGGAAACTCCCCAAAGTTGTAGAGCGGCAAGAAGTGTTTCGGTATCAGAATAGCCACGCCATTTATTATTCCAACCAGCCTTAGAAATCTCTGCTCTGATATCAAGATGATTATAAATCTCACCATTAAATACCAGAACTAATCGGCTATCAGCACTTAACATCGGCTGATGGCCTGCCTCAGATATGTCTAATATTGACAGGCGCCGATGACCAAGAGAAACCCCTGAATTAATATCACACCAGCTTCCAAATCCATCAGGACCCCGTGATTCGATTGCCAACGTCATTTTGTCTACAATTATTTTAGAAGCCTTAATGGTTGATGAGATATAACCAGCAAAACCACACATCAGGTTAAGATCTTTTGGAAGATGAATTAACAAGCTTATGAAGCCATGGCTCTAATTTTTGCATCTGACTAACTTTTGTAATATATGGAGAGGAGGCTTCTCTTATCTTATTTCGTGAGACGCGTTTTAAGTATTGGCACGTTTTTAGAGCATTTTCAAAATAAGTCAATTCTAGATTAATGTAGTAAGGAAAGTTTGCTGGTAGACTTGAATCATTGTGACCAGAAAAAACTGGAAGCCCCATGGCTAGGTATTGTCTAACCTTAAGAGTTGAAGCTTCATTTAAACTTTTTCTGTGCAATGCAAGAGATCCAATTCCTGCATCGCATGAGGCTAAAGATGTCTCATATTGAGTGCCACTCAGGTATCCACAAATTTGAAATATTGAGGATAAAGTTGGGCTGTTATTAATACGCTGGCTGTCTGAGAAGTTTAGGGTGCCCACTAAAAGGATTTGAAGAGAGTATGTAAGATTATTTAGGGGGCAATCCTCTATTCGGTCAAGCAATAAGTCTAGACCATGCCATTCAGAGAAATAACTACAGGCGAATACAAGTTTAATGTTTTTAGCGTGACGATTGTCCGCCAAGATTGATTGAGCATCAAGAGATATTCCGTTTGGATAAACAGAATATGGTACGCAATTGGAGGCTCTTTGGGCTTCATATAATGCAATTTCTTTTGTTACTCCTACTATGCCTAAAGCATTGCTTAGGTATAGTCCACCCAGGATGAACTCCAAGGATGAAGCCGCTTTACCACGCCAATCATTCGAAATTAATAAAAGCTCTTCAATTTCCTTGGAGTGATGTATGGATATAATATTATGAATAAATGTAGTGAAAATAAATCCAAAGGGGTCAAACGGAGAATAACGTAACATCACTAGATCATACTTGCTTGACAGCCTCCAGACTTGCCACCAAATGTACAAGTTTCGGAAAATAATAAGCCGAAATGGAGCGGGTATCTGATGTTCAAATGATTCAACTGGCTCTGAGTAATGAAAGACAGCAGCGTCCCATTTGACAGTTTTTAATTGACTTTTTGCTAGTGATTCAAAGCATAACTGAGACCTTATTGAAGGGAAAAGTTTGCCGACGCCGGCAACATGAATTATTGATACAGTGTAATTACTGGCGTCTTGCATAGATATAAGCCTGGAGAAGTGACAGTGGAAAATTAAATTCCGACAAGATATAAGCCCTATGTGGACAATATTATTTTGGATATTCAAATTATGATTTAGCGAAGACGAGTTGCGGCTTTTAGGCTTTGGATGCTAGAAACAATATTGGCAATCTCGTATTAAGGGCACCTCGAAAAATTTAACTACGAGCGCAAACCAGCCAACAAGACTCATGTGCTGTTCAGGCCCCGCCCCTTGCGCTTATTTGGTTTACGGCAATTTTTCGTGGTGCCCTTAAGTTATTATATTTTGTCCATCTTAGGAGGCCTGTCACCCTGATTAAGTACTGATTTATAGCGTGGGAGGCTGGTGTGATTTAGATTTTAGAGTTAGTAAAAGGAGTTTCATGACTGCACATGAGGTTGGAATAAAAGTTTACATTTTAGTAAAAGAAGTTGGCTGGCTGATAGGGCATATTGACCTGCTCAGATTCTAGTTATCTAACAAAGCTTTTTGTAAAAAAAATAGAGCTTAACGTTGAAGCCACTTTTTGAGACTTGATATAAATTCTAAAGAAATAAATCTAGAAAAAAATCTAATAAATCTTGTCTCGCTTGCATAATTGTCATGCGGTATTGCAGGCCGGAGAATATATGCTTCAAGATCCATGTTGCTCCAACCCATTTTCTTCAAGAAATATGTAATATCAGACTCAAGATCATATTGCGATGGATATGGTATACCATTCAGCCCTTCAATCGCTTCCTCTCTGGTCATTTGCCCCGAAGCAACTAATGTCCCTAAATGCAATAAACGCTTGTCTACTCCGAACTTGTAAGGCAATAAATATCCTTGGTAAAATCGTGTAAAAACTGATTCATAGTGTTTAAATGGATAACGTCTGTATCTGTAACCTTTCTCTAGATCATTAAGCGCTCCAAGTTTGGTGTAAGGGAAGAAGTCTAAAAATGATATCCAGTGTATTTGGTGAATAAATTCAAAGACGATGAAGTCTAAAGTTGAGAAAGTTGGAAATGATTTAATTTTTACATTGCCAAAGCGTTTAGCAATTGCCTTTATGTTGCGTAAATCTCGCTTATACCAGTTCCATCCAGTTGGCATTGACATACCCTCTGTTGACTGGTTGGTTCCTGCAAGAATATATTTGATGCCAAATTTTTGTGCTTGATTGTAGCAGACAGATTGCATTGCATTGTCGTAAAGTAATTCAACATCGATCACGTCAGCATCAAAAAATGCTTGCATCAATGCTCGATATTCAGCCCAGTCAATGACATGAGTATACAAATCAACGCATAATTCTTTGACAAGATTGGCGATATTATTCTGTGCTAGTTCTGAATTCCAGCCATTATCCATATGAACTGCAAGAGGACGCAATCCAAGCTCAACAGCTTTCATCAATGCCCAAGAGCTATCTGCTCCACCTGAAACCCCTACTATGCAGTCATAGGGCTTACCCCTGCCAGAAGACTTGACAATTGACAAAAGAGAATTTAAGCGAAGTCTTTTGTCTTTAAGGTCTTCATGAATAACACATGATGAACGACTAAGGAATTCAGAACAAAAATTACATACTCCGTTTTCATCAAATGTAATATTTTTTGCAGATGTATCCATGACGCAGCGTGTGCATTGTTGATAATCTAAATCTATGGCGAAATTTTTCGATTGATTTTGTTTGAAGTCGCTCATTTGTTTTCTGCAAAAAGAGTATTTAGGTCAGAGTAATTAGGGTATGTAATCAGTACCGCCTTATGCGGACCATGAAATACAAAGAAGGAGCCTGCCGCAACGGCGCTAGCACCTGCTAACACTGAAGCCTTAATATCCTCCATACTTGATATTCCGCCAAGGGCAATAATTGGCACATCTACTGAAGAACTAGCTATATTGATTAAATTCAATTCAGGGCCGCTGAGTGTTCCATCCTTGTCTAACACGTTCAGGAGCACCTCGCCTGCTCCGGCTTGTACAAGCTGCTGAAGTAGAATACACCAGTCTCCAGGATGTGGTTTTCTCAATGCTGAATTAAATATTTGTATTTTTCCATTCCATTTCTTTTTTAAATCAATAGAAACAATAATACTCTGGCAGCCGAAACTATCGGCTAAATTCTTTAGGAATCCAGGATTTTCGAGGGCGGCAGATTGAACGCATATCTTTTCAATGCCCAAAGAAAATAATTTTTTAGCTTGATCAATAGTTTTAATTCCTCCGCCATAAGCAAGTGGCATAAAGCACTCACTGGCGCACTGATTAATAAGTTCGTAGTTTGGATCACGATGATGTCTGCTTGCATCAATATCTATCAACACCAGTTCGTCAACTTCCTTTTCATTGAAAATTCGAATAGTATTGATCGGGTCGCCTACATATTTATGGCTCTTGAATTTAACTGACTTCACGAGACTATCCCCCTGAAGTAAGAGAATCGGAATTACTCTGTGCTTGAGCATGGTCTAAAAGTTTAAGAATCGACTGATTAAATTTATACCAAATCGATGGCTCTTTTCGGGATGAAATTGAACGCCGAATATATTATCTTTCTGAAAAGCAGCGCAAAAGCTTCCTCCGTGGTTGGTGTTGCAAATACTTAGAGTGTCATTGTCAGGAACAACATGGTAGGAGTGAACAAAATAAAAACGTTCTTCTTTAAGTGTAATAGGTAGGAGCGGATTGCTCCGTAATGGGTCGACAGTATTCCAACCCATGTGAGGAACTTTCAACTTCAGACTAGATCTAAATTTAAACTTTTTAACACTAGCATCTATTAAGCCAAGACCTGGCTCAACACCCTCTTCACTATTACGGCAAAGTAATTGCATGCCAAGGCAAATACCTAGAAATGGGATTTTATCTTCTAATACACGCATAAGTAGTGGCTCTAGAAGGATAGAACTTTTAAGTACTTGCATGGCTGAATCGAAATGCCCGACACCTGGAAGTATAAGCTTTGAACAGTTTGCCAATCTGGGCACCGAAGATATGTAGTCTGCTTTACCTCCTGCTTTTTCAATAACTCTTTTAAGAGACCCAAAATTTCCATGGCCTATATCTAGAATCCCGACAGTCATCTTCTTAAGCTTTCCATGGGTGTGACAATATGTGAAATCCCAAACATGGAATGATCAAATGTGTTGTTAAGAATATGAATTTTAGGAATGATTGAATTAATTGTCTCCTGAAAAAGCTTCCAGCAAGATTTTTTGGCTTCAGCCAAGAAACAGGAGTGCAGAAAGCTTGCTTGTCGGCTATGCAGTAACGAGCGATTCCTTTGCTTCGATCCGCAAAATAATTCTGGGAAAATCCAGAGGGAGCTTGGCCGCTGACAGGCATAAATCCAGATGAGAAAAAAAAGAGGCGGAGCAGCCTCCGGATCTTCTTTGCGCACATCACCACAAAGGGCATGGAGATCGGGTTCTCTGCACCTTAGCCCAACCGAGTCATAATCAAATTTAGTGAATACTTCCTCTTCCCTGATCCAAAGCATCCTTCCACTTTGTTTCACCTCCGCTGGTCTGCGGTGAGCTGCTGCAGCATTTGAGCAGCAATGATTTCTGGATTCTTAGGCGGCCTCCCCAATCGCTTACCAGAAAGCCATATATATTGTTCCGAGTGCAGAAGTTGCGGTTCTTGTTATTGATATAGATGCGATCTGCGCAGATTCGCTCGGGATAGCAGCCATACTCTTGCTTGTATTTCTTGGCTTGTTGAATCAAGTCTTCGAGCTTGTTGTATATATCTTAGCTTATCACAAGTATTTTTCCAGTAATGGGACTTCAAGCCCAAAAGCATTGAACGAGAGGTGACTAGGGGATCGATAGCATCATGATTCTGCTGCAGATAGTCGAGCTGTCGTCTTATGGCGCCTTTTGTCTTCCTATAGCGTGTTTTCTTCTGTTTGGCGGCATTGAGGAAAGCAATACGTATTTTACTACGATTGTAAAGTGACTTCTATTTACGAAAATCTGAGCATTGAAAGCACAGATCATCAATGATCCGTTAGGTCGGTTACCTCGCCCCGTTTAGCCGCTTCAGATCAGTCGGATAGGTGATGCCTGCTGACGTGCAAGATGCATTGATGTATAGTGTTAGAAAAATCTTGACCTCTAGCCAATCTGAAGGCTTTATGAAGTCATCAAGTGAAATCTGTTTGCCTGAATCGGCATCTGGATCATCAGAGTCGTCGCCGGTAACTGCCAGGAAAGATGACGTCTCTGCCGCCGATTAGGCGGCCAGTGCCAACGTAGCTGTTTGAGCGACGAAATCATCAGTTGGCGGGTTGATCCACACCACTTCTGGTTGCCGCCAGCAGCGTGGGGCCCCAGTCCACCGCCGGGGATGGCGTTGACGGGCCTGTTCATAGACGTGAGCACGGTGGCGGCAGATCTCAATAGCCTCACCGCAATGGCGCTGTTGAGGCGTCACAAACTACTGCTTCGCAGAAGCCTGAGGGCTAGATGCCGCTGTGGCGGTGCTGGTGGTTATACCAGTCCACAATTGAGGAAACCCATTAGCAGGCTTCCTCCTTGCTGCTGAATGGCCGGCTGGGGTAATCAGGCTGGTATATAACGTTGCGGAACAACGATTCCGAGTAGGGATTGTCGTTGCTCACCCTCGGGCAGGAGAAGGATCTCAAGACTCCGAGTTCCTCCAGTCGCACCTCCAGCGTCGCAGCACGCAATCGCTGCGCGGAAGCCTGCGGCTAGTGCATTGCCGTTATCGGCATGCAAGATCAGCGGCTGTTTGTGATGGCGGCTGATCAGTTCCTTGAGGCAGGCCCGGCTCACCAGCTCAGCAGCAAGTTTGGCGTCCTCGCATTCCTCCACATCCCAGGCCACCACCTTGCGGCTCCAGACGTCGATCACCAGGTAGAGATACAGCCAGATCCCTTTGACACTGGTGGGGAGATAGGAAATGTCCCAACTCCATACCTGGTTTGGACCTGTAGCCCTAAGCCGAGGCACCGGCCTTGGTTCCTGCGGTAGCCGTGCTCGGCCAGGATTGGCACGATCTGGCCTGGCGGCAAGGAGGCGTATTGGGGCTCGTTGCAGGTGAGCAGGATCCTTTGGCGTTCCTCCTCGCTGAGGGGGGGGCAAGTTCACTAGCGCGGGCACCAGCAGCAATCCCTTCCTCAAGGATCTCAAGGGCCTTCTGGCGATCGTCCGGGGTCGTCAGTCCTCCCCGTCCTCTCCCCAGAAGGCCTGGATTTTTTTGCGGCAATCAACAGTGCTGCCGCCTCCGCCAGGGCTTTTTCCTTACGGCGCAGATCCTGTTTTAGCTGCTTAATTTCCCTCTGATCCTGCTGGTGTCGCTTCTCTAGGTGCCGCTGCTCCGCCATGGTCAGCACCGCATTGTAATTGGCATCCTGGGCCGTCTGCCGCCAGCGGTCTACCTGTTCCTGGAACAGGCCCCGCTCCCTGCAGTAGGCACTGAGCTCTGTGGCATTGAACCCAGCGCTCTCGAGCACCACCGTGAACTTGTCGGCAGCAGTCCAGCCCTCTGGGTCTTTCTCCGATGCCGGTACCACCTCCCCCTGCAACCGCCAGCTCTTCCTCCAGTTGTAGAGGGTGGCCTGGTGAATCCCCAGTGCCTGGGAAATCTGAGCCACGCTCTGCCTATGGGGCGGGCTCATCCTTCTCCTCACATCAGATTGAACAGCCTCGCTGTATCGACGCATTGATCTGCTCCATCAAGCCCCCAGCTGGTTCAAATGGAGAGGCGTCATCTTTCCTGGCAGAGGGGGCGCATGGGGGTAACGCCACAGATTCGAGCCCCAAGGCTTTCCTTCCTTCGGCAATAAGTTCATGGATCTGATTGAGATCCATCTCCGAGAATCTCTAACGGAAATGAACCATTATCTATGGGAAAATGGTTATTTACTGGAATATCCGGCAAATCCAAGAAAAAAATTGCATCCAATTATTTTTTCTGATCTGCTCGACGGTCTCCTCCTCGGTTAACCCAAGCCGCTGTTTGATAAACAGCGCACCAAATGCCAGCATTACAGGCTTTGCAGGAGCACCAGTAGTGGGGCTTAACTGAGGGGCATATATTTTTTCTAACTCTTCCCATGGCATCAGGGAGGAGAAAATTACCCAGACTTTATCACAGTATCACGTGCCGCCAAAAGGCATATGGTACTCCTCGATTGTGAGCTGTCCGTTAAGGTATTTACGTTACATCTGCACTGCTCAGCAGTTGCAGCAATCGCCAATTGTTCTGATCTAGGCAAGTTTACCCTCTTTCAATCGCTAACACAAGCTGCGCTTTAATCGATCTGGCTTTTTCATTGGTCTCAATTTAGAACTATTGATTATCGTGAAGAAATTCATCGCCTTAGTGATTCCACAAGAGACTGATTCGTTAAAAAGGTATTCGAGCTTTATGATGTTATATTAAGAATATTAAGCGCTAGATTTGTAACTTTTGGAATGAAGAGATTAACTAAGCGACGGACATGAAGGTGCTGTCTTAACGGCAGGTAACAAAAGTAACTGTTCTGGAAAATTAAAGCTTATTGTTTCCTCACTCTTCAGTCGCTATTTGAGTACTTGCAAGATAGCCATAGTGCTTTGTGAAAAGTAGCTATTACAATTTTCGAATTACATTTACTGATTCAGCAGTGCTATCCTTTTCGATGCTGTGATAGAGATATTTTAGCGGGAAAGTTTTTGATTAATTTTATGTGCTATCTTCAAGTAAAGCGGTAGGATGAAACTCTCTCAGTTCTGAATCGACTCCTGATGGCTGATTCTTTGTGCCTTGAATTTCTTTGGATAAGTAAAGTTAAGAATGCGTGCAATAAATTTCTTATGAAATTTAGGGCACCTCGAAAAATTCAACTACGAGCGCTAACCAGCCGACGAGACTCATGTGCTGTTCAGGCCCCGCCCCTTGCGCTTATTTGGATTACGGCAATTTTCGTGGTGCCCTTTATTGACTTCATAAGTTTGTACTGAGCTTTTGCCCATGGATTTAGCTAGCTGCACAGTATTTTAGAATATGGTTTAGGATTTTCAAGAAGCAGAGCCATGATTTTTTACTCCTATATATACCGTTTAGAGTTTAAAATATTAAGTCTAACATTATGGCACCTCGGAAAATCGTAAGACTGTTTGATAGCGTCCGGACTTGATTTATACTATGACATAAAAATTGCATGTTTTCAATGGGCCAGCAGGGTTTCTGGGAGGAAAAATAAAGAGTTGCAAAGCTCAAAAAAAAGAAGCCTATTTTTTCAGCGTCTTGCTGAATTGATTCCATGGGAATCAATTCAGCCCTTTGCTTGATAAAGGCTACAGCCGAGAGATCAAAAGCAAAGCTGAACGCAAGAGAATTGACCCACTGATTCTTTTCAACATGCTTGTGCTCCAGCAGCTATTCAATTTGAGTGATGAAGAGATCGAATTCCAAGTAAACGACCGTAGCTCCTTTGAGGAGTTTGTTGGCCTTGTTGTGATGAATATTTTCCTGATGCCACAACTGTAGCTTGCTTCAGGGAACACCTACGCAGGGCTGCCGTGATCGAAGAGCTCTTTGAGATCATTGAGGGATACCTTAGAGATCAGGGCCTCGTAGCCCGTGGTGGTCAAATCATTGATGCCAATCTTGTTCCTGTCCCAAAACTGCGTAACACTCGAGAAAAAACAAAGGCATCAAGTCTGATGGAATGCCAAATGGAAGGGAATAAAACCAAAATCGACACCTGCAGAAGGATTTAGATCTACGCTAGGTGAAAAAGAGGGAATTAATCACTATGGCTATAAAAACAGTATCTGTATCGATGCTGAACATGGTTTCATCAGGCGCTTTGCCGTGACATCAGCCAATCTTCGTGACAGTCAGATGCTTCTAATGCTATTAAATCCTGAAAATCAAGATTATTATGACTGGGCTGCCTCTGCATACTCAGGACAGTGCTTTGAAGATTTACTGCGCCTTGGTGGCTTTGAAAGTCGTATCCATGAAAAGGGCTCGCGCAATCATCCTCTTAGCGACGAAGCCAAAGAGCGGAATTTCGTTAAATCGGCAATTTGGGCTTGTATTGAACCTGACTTTGGCTGCATGACAACCTCAATGGGTGGTAAGTTGACACGAAAGATTGGGCTTGAAAGGAATAAGGCTTGGTGGGGTCTAAAAAATCTGATATTCAATTTCTTGCGATATCTCCAGCGCTCAAATAACGCCCTGGCTATTGCTTCAGCAGTATCCAATACGAATTGATCGGCCGACTAAATACATTACTGGTGCACTTATAAGCTGCTTTCATGATGCCGACAGGCATTTTTTAAGAAGAGCGGAGGCTGGGGGATAACTTACTTTTTGAGGTGCCGTTTAGTTGTTATAGCACAGATTATTTTTATCATTAATGATTTGTTTTAGAGTATTATAAAGGCTTATGCCGTCATTCTAAGCCAAGAGTGCAATGCTCTGTAATTATTGAATGGATCCTTGGCAAGTATTATAATAGATTAAAATTTTACTGAGGAAGGTTTCTGATAGCACTTAGCAATGAAACAGGCGAATCAGCAAATAGGGCTTCGCCCGACGATAAGAATTCTGGAAAACTGGTTAATGCCATTCCAGATACAAAAATTGTTGGAACTTTCATTGCAGATGCATCAAAAAAGGTCGCGGACCACTCTGTTATATTGCAGCTGCAAATTTTAAGTAATGCATAAAGTGGAAGCGTTGAGGAATGATAAATCTCTGTGTTATTAAGGCTAGCTATTTCACTTTTGATTTTATCAAGCTTGCTTATAAGCGTCGGATGGTATCGAATAAGCCAAAAAATGTCAAGATGTGAACCTTTTATTGCTTCTATTATTATCTGCGGGATTTCCTCCGCAAGGCTAACGATAACAGTGTGGCGATACTTCTGTGTCAATGAAAGAAGGAAGTTGATTTCTTCATCACAAGAAAATAGCTCATTGAAAGAAGTGGTAAGCGCATAATTTGCAAATGGAATTCCGATAATTCTTACCTTGTCGGATTTGTATGTATTGAGGTAAATATACCAATCTATAATAGAATCAGCATCGACTTTGGACCAGCACCAATAATCAGAGGGAAGCAATTCATAACCAGCTAAGGGTATTTTACTCCAACAAGAGTATGCGCGGTGATTATTCGCACCAGCCATACCGTGTTGTATGTCAACAAAGGGTATTCCTGCTCGATTACATGCCCAGGCTAAAGCCATGCCATCTACATCGTACCATCCAACCTTTATAACTTTATTTAGCCTATACTTAGATATCAAGTGTTTATATAGCTCTCTTTGTACTCGAAGTGTCAGATATGTAAAAATTATATTTCTGGTTTTTAATGCTGATCCATCAAGTGAGTTTGATACGCACCAAGCATAAGCATTCGAAATTTCAGGATTAAGTCTTACTGTCAAAACAAATATGGGCACCAAGACCCATCCCAGCAAAGCTGAAAGCCAATAGTAATGTGTAATATCTACAAAAGGTCGGAATGGAGTCCTCGAACCAAGAAGACATCTCTCAAAATGGATACATTTATCTTCCTCAATAATGCCAGTCTCAATTAAAGAGTCGGAATAACGATTATAGTATCCTTTGTCTGTATGCACTCTGTCTACGTCAAAACCAAATATTCCAGTAGTCAATTTGGTTGAGCTAGATATAACAGGATATGATGAGTTGTTAAAAGCAGAAGCAAAACGAATAAGAAATGAAAAATAGAATTTTAGGCTGTTTACTTTGCGTACAATACTTGCTAACCTGCTTTGATATTTTGATTTCTTGTATAAGAATGTTTTCTCAGCATTTATTGTATTTAATTTATTTACCCAAGCCGTTGATAGACTTATTCTAATATAGGGCCATATTCGCAATCCAAGGATCTTCCATTCGTCAACATTAAAGTTTTCCTCTAATTTGAGAATGTTTTTTAGTTCCTGATTTTGGATATTCAAAAAATTAAGAGCAAGAGAAGTACGCAAAGTTTTTTGTTTTAAGCTGGTTTATGTTATTATCTATATGTTTAAATATTCCCATGGGTTTATAGATTTGATTTTTAGCAAATACATTTTTCGAAAAATTTTTGCGACATTACTTCTCTGTAATAAATTTTATGATTTATACTTATACTCAAATTACATTTTTTTTTGGATGCAGAAAAATGCGGATCCCCCGGTTTCAGGAAGGATATCACCCTTCTGATCAGTTCATCCGGGGTCTTGAGGACATGACCAATGCGCCGATACAGCGAGGCGGCCGTTAAGGCTGATGCGAGGAGGCGGATGCACCCGCCATACAGGCAGAGCGTGGCCCGGATTTCAGAGGAGCTGGGCATCCACGTGGTGACCCTCTACAAATGGAGGAAGACATGGCGGTTGCAGGGAGAGGTGATGCCGTCATCCGAGAGGGAACCAGAGGGTTAGAGCCCTGCCGACAAGTTCACGGTGGTGCTAGAGAGCGCTGGCCTCAACGCCACCGAGCTCAGCGCCTACTGCCGCGAGCGGGGTCTTTTCCCGGAGCAGGTGAGCCGCTGGCGGCAGGCGGCCCAGGATGCCAACGCCAAGCCTGTGCTGACGATGGCCGAACAGAAGGAGGTTGAGAAGCTCCGCGCCCAGGACCAGCGGGAGATCAAGGCCCTCAGAAAGGAGTTGCAGCGCAAGGAGAAGGCCATGGCGGAAATGGCGGCTTTGCTGGTGCTGCAAAAAAAGTGGGATGCCTTCTGTTCGGAGGACGAGGAAGGCTGACCAGCGCCGTGCACCGGCGGAAGGTGATCGAGTTAATCGGCGAGGCCAATGCTGCGGGCGCCGGCCTGTTGAGGGCCTGCGGTGTGATCGGCATTTGCCTGCGCACCCTCAAACACTGGCGGAAGGCCTTCCTGGGTGATGGGGACGGTAAGGACCGCCGTAAAGGCAGTGCTCGCCTGGTGGGTCACCGGCTGAGCGAGGAAGAGCGCCAGCGGATCCTGTTGACCTGCAACCAGCCGGAGTACGCCGCGCTGCCGCCGGGGCAGATTGTTCCGGCACTGGCCGATCAAAAGCTTTTTATTGGCTCAGAGAGCAGCTTCTATCGGGTGTTGCACCAGGCGGGTCAGTGCCACCGCCGGGGGAGGGCCAGGCTGCCTCAGGAGCCGCGCTCGGTGCCGCGCCTTAGGGCGGATGGCCCAGACCAAGTTTGGAGCTGGGACATCAGCTTCCTGCCGACCACGGTGCGGGGTGTGTGGCTCTACCTCTATTTGGTGGTCGACGTCTAGAGCCGCAAAGTGGTGGCCTGGGATGTGGCGGAGGTGGAGTCGGCTCAGATTGCAGCGGATCTGGTGCAGCGTGCGTGCCTCAAGGAGCGCTACCACCGCCCCAGCGGCTTTGGCAGCCGCCAGTGCCAGCAGCAGCCACTGATCCTCCACGCCGACAACGGCAATGCCCTAGCCGCAGGCTTCCGCGCAGCGATTGCGTGGGGCGACGCTGGAATCACGGCTGGAGGAGATGGGCGTGCTCAGATCTGTTTCCCGGCCGAGGGTCTCCAACGACAACCCGTACTAGGAATCCCTGTTCCGTACGGTCAAATACCGGCCTGATTACCCGAGCCGGTCCTTTGCCAGCAAGGGCGAGGCCTGCGAATGGGCGTGTGCATTTGTGGATTGGTACAACCACTGGCACCACCACAGCGCGATCAAATTCGTGACGCCCCACCAGCGTCACAGTGGAGCAGCCAAGGCCATTTGCCAGCAGCGAGCCGAGGTTTCCGAGGCCGCCAGCCAGCCAATCCAACGCGCTGGAGCCGGAGCACCCGCTGCTGGCGTCAACCCGAAGAAGTGTGGATTAACAAGCCACCGGAGGAGCACGAACTGGCCCTGGAGTTAACGTTGATGAGGGCCGCCTGAGTTGCAGCCCAGGAGTGCCATCTCTCCTGAAAGTCACCGGATTGGGGGTCTGTCATTGCAGTTTTTGCCTTATGTTTTTGTTTATATTAAAGAAGCCGAGGATGTTTCTTTTGTTTGCTTCAAACTAGCTACGTCTCAACCTATGCTTAAAAGTTAGCTGCCAGCCAAAGTAATTCTGCTACGGCTTAGTATCGTTATGCATAAAATGGCAAAAACAAGACATTCTTAATGATTGCAACGAACGCCGTAAGCATTGCCAGGTAATATGACTCGAATATCAGAGATTGGGAGTCAAGCTTAATGCGTAAGCTAATTTTTAGCTTAGAGGAATGATATTCATAGAATAGAATTCTTGCCTAGGCATGTGTCAATTTGGACCCAAAAACTTCTAGCTTTAATAAGAGCATCAGCCCTGTGCTTACCTTGATTAGCAATTGCGAGTCTTTCGTCTTCCGAATCTAGATAATGAGATATAAGAGATATTGCATTTTCACAAGATTCAAATGCAATAAAATGAATACCTGGTGTAAAATAGCGGCGAACACATGGAACATCTTGGGCAATGAGTAGAGATCCGCTGGCAAGAACCTCTAGATAGCGATATATAAGGTGAGGCACATGATTCCAGTCAGCACAGACTTGAATTGCTTGATCAGATGTTGTAACAACAATATCTGAGAATGTTAAGCAACTCCAGTATTCTAGATCAGAGATTCTCGCCGAACCCATTGTCCGCCCTCTTAATTCAAAATCAACTCCAAGCAATTTTAATCCTTCCCTAATTGTGTGCAATTTTGTAGTTCTTGGTTCATAGAGTGAACCTGTAAACATAGCTTTAGGTGGCTTATTTTTATTCTTTTTAAGCATTAGTTGGTCAAGCATTGACGATGTTTTTACCGAAAAGGGCATTAAGCTTGGACCAACTAGTCGATTATGCGGAAAAATTGCTTGAACCCTACTTGGAGCCATAAAGCAAACAACAACACCTCTACTTGCCGAAACAACTGCTGCTTGGGTACGCCAGGATCTTACAGCTAGATCAGTTAGTAAAACAATAGGAATAATTCCTCGCTTATGTAGAAAGATTGCAATTCTTATGCTTTGCCAAACGGGAAGCCAGAAAGATGTTTTGGGATTACCAGTTCTTGGGTCAAACAAATAATGTGTTATTCTTTTTTTTTCGAATATATTAGATATTTGCTGGATGTAGCCAGTCTTTTGATGTACTACCAAGCGGTGCACGTTGTTAGCGCCTAAGTATTCACAAGCTGATTGATATAGCTCTTTTAATTCAATTGAGTCCCATCCTCTTGTTCCTGCTTCGATGCAAAGTTGGGCATCTGTAGATAATGGTGGATTTGATTTGGAATGACATTGGCTAGCTGATAGACAAGTTAGAATTAATTTGGTTAAAAAATAGGGAAAGAAACAGAGCCTTGGGAGAATTTGTTGCCGATATATATTATTATGCATTTTGCTTGATAACCTCTAGGTGATCATTGATTAGCTGAATGACAAAATCAAAAAAATTCATGGATGGTTTCCATCCAGTTGCTGATCTAAGCTTAAAAGAGTTTCCAATTTTAGAAGCAGGCTTTCTTGTTAAAATATTAGGATTTTCTATAACATGAACAAGAGGGTCAAGACCAAAGTAATTAAAGACTATTTTTACGAATTCATTTACCAAAGCTGACTTTCCACTTGAAACAATGAAATCAGTCGGATAATCTAGTAAAAGAATTTTTTGGAAGGCTAGAACATAATCTTTTGCGTAGCCCCAATCAACGTGTGCTGATAGATTGCCAATCTCTAGGGATTCTGCAGAGCCCTGCGAGATACGATATGCAGTCTGAATTATTTTGGTGGAAAGAAAGCCGGGAGGACGAAGGTGCGATTCATGGTTGTACAGAATACCAACAGATACAAATAGATTATATTTTCTTCTGAATTCTTTGCAAAGCCACATGCCTTGTGCTTTAGTTATACCATAAAACTCCTGGGGAGTTAATGATGTATTTTCGTCCTGAATTTCTCCATTCTCTCCGCTAAAAACCAGTGATGATGACGCATAAAAGATTCTGGTAGCTAGAGATTTATCCACAATTGAAGACATAAAGTTGACTAATCCTTCAACATGGACCTGATTTGCATATTTAAACTGTTCATGCAAAGGAAGGTTTTCTTTGCATGACTCAGAAGATGCATGGTATGCGGCTAAATAATAAATTTCATTTGGCCTAAATATTTCAACAATAGAATAAACATCATGCGGGTCAAGAATATTAATAGCGGATAAATTAGTAAGGCCAATAGGAAAAATGCATGACGAACTACCAATTCCTATTATTTCGTCACCGCGCTTTTTGAGATCATCAAGAAGGAGCGAGCCATCCTGTCCATTATGTCCAACGATAATAACCCTCTTTTGAGCCATAATATTTATACAATCTCAATTTCAGGCATCGGAAATATTAACTTACCACCTAATGCTAGATACTCTTCTTCACGTTTTATAATGTTATCGCGAAAATGCCAAGGTAAAACCAATAAATAGTCAGGCCTCATCGCCTTGACTTCTGCCTCGGATAGTATAGGTATATTAGTTCCCGGAGTAAAAGCGCCGAACTTATCTGGGTTAACTTCGGCAATACAAGGAATATCCTTTGATGTTAGCCCACAAAACTGTAACAATACATTTCCTTTGGTTGATGCACCATAGCCCATTACAGTCTTTCCATCAGAATTTAAGTTACGGATTAATCGTAATAGATTTTCACGGTGTTCGAATACACGCTCCTCAAACTGGCGAAAAGGCCTTGGAGTATGTAGGCCAATCCTGTCTTCTTGCCCTAGCATCCAGTTGATTACGGCATCATTAGTTTTTAAGCATGATTCTTTGCGCGCTGCAGTAACAGCAAAACTCCCTCCATTAATTGAATTCATTTGTACATCTATGATCTTCATGCCACAATTGTTAAGCAGTTTCTTTACAACACCAAGAGAGTAGTATTCTAGATGCTCATGGCAGACAGTGTCATATGCATTCATCCGCAACATCGTAGGCATGTAGCTTTGTTCAAAGTGCCAAATTCCATCGTCATCCAGAATTTCACAAATATCATTTACAAAACTAGCTGGAGACTCAAGATCGTAAAACATAGATATCGAAGTTATGATTTTAGCAAGCTTTGACGAAAATTCTTTTCTATAAACTGATGAAGAGAAGAAATCAGGAATTAACAACATATCATCTGTATAGAATTCATGAAATTTTTTGCCGGTCGGGTCAATACCTACGCGCAATAAGCCTGGTTGCTTGTAGGCCTTGAGCAAGGTAGCATCGTTACTTCCAATATCAATAACTACGTCACCATTATCTACTGAACGTAAACAGACAAGATGGTTAACTTTTTGATGAAGGTGCCTCACCATTGATTGATTCAAGCCAGACCGATAGCCATAATTAATGCCATACATTTCAGATAAGTTGAATGTATGTTGGAGTTGGAGTAAGCCACTATCGGGGCACCATACCAACCTTAGCGGACCAGATGTAATATCCTCGTGTATGTTTTTGGGAAAAACACCGGTGAGGGCTTGATCTCCCAAGTCCAAAACTGTAAGTAGATTGGTGCTACCACTTACTCGACATTCTTTTATTTTATGGTAATTCATTTGGGAAAGTGTAAAAATGAGAGGGGATTAGCTGTGATCAGAATAAGTAAGTTATCTCATGCCATATTTCTTGTATCTCCAATAATGCTAGCTGGAATACCAGCGACGACAGAAAAACTTGGAACGTCTTTTGTCACAACTGCTCCAGCCGCTACAATACAATTGTCACCAATTGTTACATTGCCTATCACAATACATCCCGAAGCTATCCATGTACCGCTGCCTATATGTATGTCACATCCAGATTCAGGCACTTCGGTTTCGCCTCCACCCCAGCTAGTACCATTGATAATAGCATCTAAGCCGGCACGATAGCCATATAAGAATTTATGCTTTCCAGTGAGAACCATAACATTCTGTCCGAATATTGTATAATCTCCAACAGTGACTGATCCGCTAGATATGTTGAATAGAGTATTAGAAAGGGCGACTTTTTTGCCTACTTTTAATGTTCCGCTAGTTCCAATTGTATAAGATGTCTCGTAAAAATAGTAAAGCATGAATGAAAAAATCGGGCGCATAAATGGCCTAAGCTTGATTTTTATTAATGATGCAATTGACATGATTGGGCAAATCTCTTTTCGGAAACAAGGATAATTAAATGACTTATAAAAAATGTTTGGCTATAGCCAATCTTCAATACGTTAAGTCCCAAATCATGCAGTCGATGCAAGCAAACCTCCGCGCAATGCATTATAATGATGTTATGAACTACGGAGGGCTGCATTTGGCCATTGCTTATGCGCATACTGATGCAAGCCGACTTAATTCATCAGAAGCGATAAAGTCGTCTTTACTTTCGGCGGCATCCAATCCACCACGATTTCCCCAGCTTACCAATCAGTTTAAATGGTGGTCTGGCTTTACCTCTAGCTTGTTGTTGATAATTTAAGAACACGTTGGTTATTAGAATGTGGCTCAAGTTAAATCAGCTAAGTTAACAGCTGATCTCGTAAGTAGGGTCTGCCTAAATGATCGTATTAGCCTCCGCGCACCCAGCAATTAATCCTCGATGCCGATTATGATGTAATGATTTAATAGTTAAGCTGAAAGTTCGCTTTAGAAGAGCTTGTCATGCTTAGATTGTACTCAGAGTCAAGAGATTCAGATAAGAATTAATGCTCTTAAAAGTTAATACCCGGGTATCAACATTAGTTTGAATACCCTAAAAAAACAAATCAGCTATGAAAACAAGGCCAGCCAACGCTCAACGCTAAATTTTAATTATTACAAATAGCAATAACGCCATAGCTCTATAAAGTTTAATATGACTCAGCAAAGCCATTGCGGGAAGGACCTACGTATTTACAATGAAGGAGGAATTGATTATGAAGAAATAAGGCTGGAAATTTCAAAGAGCCGATGCAGTATAATGTGGCTCACAAGATAGCCTAACTTGGTAAGCATTAATGAATAATTAAAGACTCTGGAAATAAGCAGCTTTTGCTTACTAGTGCTGGAGGCATAAAAGCTTTCAAAAGGTGACATTTTTCTTGGCTGTTATCGATGCTTGTGCGTTGGCAGGATTAGCAGCCTATTGAGTCAATTAGATTACTTCTCATGGATAATAAAAACTTAGTATTTTCTACTCTACATTATTGATGCTAAAGATCTAAATTCTAGGCTACGGCTAGAAATTGATGATGAGGAAAAGCTTAATCAGCTGAATTAGTCGCTCTTGCCAGCCCAAGATTTTCAGACTAAAAGACTAAATGCTGCTAAATAAGCTTAAATATCAAGGATTGCCATTTTGCAATTAGAGTCGTTACCAAACAAATTCATTGCTATGTCACCTCCTCAGCAGGCCATTTCTAACTGTGCATATTTACCATCTAAACGGGATTGCTACAGCTTAGCAATATGAAAATCAAACGCATACTAACAGTATAATTTTTATATAGTCATATAGCCCTACCATGAGCTCAAACCACCATCCACAACCAAATTCTGCCCAGTCATATACATAGACATATCACTTCCCAAAAAAGCAACGGCACCACAGAAATCCTCTTCGATTGCCATGCGTCCCAAAGGTGTCTTTGCTATGTAGCGCTGCTGGAAGGATTCTGGCTGTCCACGAGAAATACCACCTGGTGATATCGCATTAACTCTTACTTCTGGGGCAATTGTAGTTGCCAACCACCTTGTAAATTGAAGCAGCCCGCCCTTGGAAGCAGAATATGCAGCTGGGTTGCTCATAGTGGTCCCCTCATATAAGCTCCACTCTGGGCCAGATAAACCGTAAATCGATGCAATGTTTATAATACTAGGACCCTCAGATCGCCGTAACAACGGAACTAAGCCTTGGCAAAGATCAAATATTGCAGTTAAGTTAACCTCAAATGCACGTCGCCATGTTTCTACAGTTTGTTGCTCAAAAGGCACACTCCAACCCGGAAGGTCTGATGTGCCTACAAACGCTGCATTGTTAATAAGTATGTTGAGAGATTTAGTTCTTTCCTTCACCTGAGAAATCAATTTAGCCCGCTGTACTTGCTGCTCTAGATCACAAGGTATAAAATCAACATTAACTTTGAATCGCTCTATAAGACTAGAGATTAAGCCTGATATTTCGGTATTTGGTAGATCAACTAGGATAAGATCAGCGCCCAATTCAGCCAATGTAGACGCCATAACTCTTCCCAACCCACCTGCTGCACCAGTTATCAAAGCAGTTCGTCCATTTAGATTAATTAGCTTCTCAATTGTTGACATTATCCTCACTCTGCAAATGCATCAGATGTTCAGCAATCTGAAAATCTAATAAGGTGTCAATGTCAATTGCTCGCACGGTTGGCACGTGTAAAGATCTGACATGACCTTCAAAAGTTGATTCATGGCTCATCACAAACTCTGGCTTTACTACATAGCATACCGTGGCCATATCAAAAACAATAGGAGTATCTTGGCGACGGGCTATGGCTTTTTGAGGTGGGTTAACTAGCCCTACTGAGCCGTCTGCATTCTTTTTAACCATATTAAAATAGGGACTACGATGAGGATCTGTAACTGTAATAACAATGTCGGCATCGTGATTTTCGTACTCGTTAAGGCAGTTCTCAATATCCTGAGGAAGCCTTAAAGGAGCTGTGGCGGGGACTGACACCATCACATCAGGCAATTCGCCAGTTGTTTCACGCAGATAATTAAGCGCATGGCGCCAGGCCAACCACTCGGGGCTGTGATCGTCTGCCAGCTCAGCTGGCCGCATAAAAGGCACTTCCGCGCCATATTCCAGTGCTACTGCAGCAATTTCTGAGCAATCAGTGGAAACTAATACACGCGATATTCGATCAACAGCTTGTGCATGTTCAATGGACCATGCAATTAGGGGCTTGCCTCCAAATAAACGAATGTTCTTACCTGGCAACCCCTTAGAGCCACCACGAGCAAAAATAATCGCAACTACATTCATTATGAAATACTCATTATTGGAATACTGCTCACATTACAAGATTGTCCCCCGGCAGCATCTGAGATACGCGCTGCCTCAATTATTTCTAATACTTTTAAACCATCCTCACCTGTAACAACCAGTTTTTTATGTTGTACTATACATTCCATAAAGTTTTTCCATTCCGCTAGATAGCTCTCGTCGCGATGATGCAAATAACTAAACAGCTCGAGCCACTCATTTGATCCTGCTGGGTAAAACGAAACGTCTCCATTCAGGCCATTCCACCTCAAAGTTCCTTTTTCGCCAATGGCTGTACAGATTCGTGTTGTGTCATGGCGAATAAAATCTAAATTGACTTGAGCTATCAATTGACGCTTGTTAGCTTTTGGCTGAAATCCTAGGGTTAGATGTGCTGAATCTTCAACATTAATTTCAAGCTCACTCTGCTGGCTGAGAGTCGCTTTTACCCATTCCACCTCACCGAATATCCAGCGCAAGTAATCAAGCTCGTGGCTGAGCTCAAGTAAAACACCGCCTCCCATTTCACTACGGGCAGATACACTTGCTCGATAATCAGTATCTGGTCTCCACGTTGGCAAATACTGGCCTATCTCACAGCGAACGGATAAAATGTTTCCAATAATACGCTCACCTAGCAAATCTCTGTAGCGCTGAAGAGATGGAAGAAACCTGAGGTTGTAGCCGGTTAGCAATGCTAAGTCCTTATCCCTGCAGGTTTCAAGTAAACGTGCCACACCACTAAACGAGTTTGATAACGGCTTTTCTACAAGAAGGTGCACGCCATTCTCAGCCAAAGATTGAGACGTAGCAACATGAAATGATGCAGGGCTAGCAATAACAGCTATTTGAGGCTTGAAAGCGACAGCCTCATCTAGATTGGTAAAACTACCATTTGAGTATTCAGGCACTTCATTTTTGTTCTGATGACGTAAAACCCTAATATCCGCATAAGGCATC
Organism: Synechococcus lacustris Maggiore-St4-Slac; assembly: GCF_024345595.1. Lineage (NCBI taxonomy): Bacteria > Bacillati > Cyanobacteriota > Cyanophyceae > Synechococcales > Synechococcaceae > Synechococcus > Synechococcus lacustris. The sequence goes on from NZ_JAGQBK010000014.1 coordinate 41,232, forward strand.
AAGCCTCTTGCTAGGCGCAAATGGCGCTTGCCAATGCTGCCAAGGCCAACAATCAGAACGCGATCAATCAACTTAACCACTAATCATCTCGGCTAATGGATATTTTGGCAACAATTTAATATCCCAAAGTGGAAGATCTATCCCGCCAGATATAAGTGATTGCCGTGCCTGCTTTAAGCCATCACCAAGAAAATTAAATAAATTTGCTGTGGCAACAGCATCAACGCGAGAATCAGAAAGGCCGGTGAGAAGATGGCTTGAATTACCAGCGCCACCTGCCAAAATAACTGGCTTGGTTAAATTAAAAGGCAATAGATCAAGCAAACCAAAATCAAAGCCCTGTCCAGTGCCATCTTGATCCATTGAATTAAGATAAAGCTCCCCAACATCTGCGTGTAATACATTATCAATCCAGCTTGCAGCAGAACCTTCTATGCAACTGGCACCAGATTCAGTCCAAGCTTTATATGATCCATCTTTCGCAGCTTTGATATCAATGGAAGCTACTAAACATTGTTTTCCAAACTCGCTTGCCAAATGGCTAATAAAAGCACTGTTACTGTACAGAGCAGAATTAATAACCACTTTATCTGCACCTGAACGCAGCAAGTTACGCGCTGATTCAATAGTGTTAACACCGCCACCTGCTGATATAGGCGCGAAGCAACCCCTAGTAATTTGCTTTAGCGCATTGCAAAATTTGATTGGATCTTTTTCACCACGCGTTACATCAAGAACAATCAACTCATCTATTGAATATGATATATGCGAAAAATCATAATTTGTCTGCAGCCACTTCATATCCCCAACTTTCTGCAGCCGAAAGTTGCGGCTTAGCATAAACTGACCATTACTAAAAAGTAGCGTAAATATAATTCGTTTCTTTAGCATTAGGCTATTGCGCTAAAAAGTTTTTCAACAGAAGCAATCCATTTGTTTGGCTTTTTTCTGGATGAAACTGTGTTGCAAAAATATTATCTTGTTCATAGGATGCCAAAAAAATTTCGCCATAATTACAGGTTGCCGAGGTCCCACTTAGTCCATTTGGTAGCATACGATAAGAATGAACGAAATAAAAATCTGCGGCTTGAGGCAATCCCTTGAAAAGGTGAGCTCCTGGATGACTGTGAACTAAATTAAAACCAACATGAGGAATTTTAAAAATATCTATATTTTGCTTAGAAAATTTATCCACTCCATTTGAAATTAACCCGAGGCCTGATGTAAACCCATCTTCCGTACTATTGGTACCCAATAATTGCATTCCCAAGCAAATTCCTAAGATTTTTCTGCCATTTATTTTTACCGCATGAACAATAGCCTGATCTAAATTATTTTTTTTTAGTGCACACATTGCTTTTCTGAATGATCCAACGCCAGGGAGTATAAGTGAATCTGCAATCTGGATTTCTCCAGGATCATTGCTGATTTCTGGATTACAGCCTAAATATTGCAAAGCACTTAAAATAGACCATAAATTGCCCTTGCCATAATCAATTATTGTTACATTTTGCCTTTTCATTTAATTATAAACTTAGCAACCCATCGGCCATCAATCTTTTCAAATAGATCTTGATTGGCATAGCTATCAAGCACTTTATCAAATTCAGATTGTGTCATTTGGTAATAATCTAGGTATAAAGGGATAAATTCTTCAGGGTAATGGCCATCGTATAGGCGAACAAGATTTACTGCTTGCTCCCTATTCATTGCACCACGCCTTACTTCAATGCAAGCATCTTGATTGGCTCGACCAAATCCAAACTTTAAATACATTAAATATGTATGCAATGCATATAGTGCTTGATCATTTTGTGAAAAGTTGGTGAAGGTGCCGACATTTGAATCCTCAGCTTCTTTAAGACCGCAATGTTCTTTTGCTATCAAATAATTACGATACGGATCCCAATTTTCGAAATAGGACCAATGAGTAAGTTGAATATTATGTTTATTTAGTTCAGAGTCGTCCGGAAAATTAAAGAAGTTAAGTTGGCTCGCTGTTAAGCCTGAGGCACTTATGACCCTTTCATAGCCTCCTTCAAGATAAACTTTTTTTTGATAATGCACATCGTATATTGCGTTTTTTGATGTTTCGGCAGATCCTCCATACTCAACTTCACCATCTTCACCATAGAAGATTAAATTAACGCTAAACGCCGTAGCCATACGTATAACTGCTGTATGTATAGAAATTAACCATCCATAATAAGGGAAACCCATCTCAATAAAGCCAGTTTTATTCAATATTCGCATCGCATCATGATCAGGATTAACAGAAATATGGTTATAGCCACTGACGATAAATGCTCGCAAGTTGTGATCTCCCAATGGTAGTGTTAATGCCGGTGTTATGGTTATGCAGAGTGGGTTCATGCCATACTTATGCTTAAGATTGTAAGCAACATATGATCCATCCTTCCCTCCACTACAGGGAACCATGCAATCAAATGAACCATCATTTTTGCGGTGCTTATCTAAAAGGCTTTCAAGCTGAACTTGCCGTTCATCCCAATTTAGGTTCCTTTTCTTTTCAGCCCATACACAGGCATTGCACCAACCTCTCTCATCAAATGTGATGCGAGGTCTGGTAGACATGGTTATACAATTTGTGCACCAATTTAAATTATTCAAAGCAGAATTGGCTTTCATTTGGAGATCTCCAGTAAATTGTTGCTCTTATTTGCAGCAAGTAGATCATCTGGCCGTCCCACATCAAGCCAGGGCTCATGCATGGGATAAGCGACGGTGCGTTGATTCTTGTTTTGTATTCTTTCAAACAAAGTAGGCATATCACAATGTTCGTGAGCAGTTAAAACACTCAATGCTACCGGATCAAGTGCATAAATACCAGCATTTATATGGCTGCGCGCAATCGGCTTTTCCTCAAAACCCACAATCTCAACCCCGTTGGTTTGAACCACCCCAAATGGATGTTGCCATTCATGAATACGCACAGCCATAGTAGAAGCTGCGCCATGCCGGGCATGAAAATCAAGCAATTCACCATAGCGAATATCAGTAATTACATCACCATTGGTAACTATAAATGGTGCTTCTGGTATTGGATCAAGCAAACTTAATGCGCCGGCTGTACCCAAAGGGATTTTTTCCCGTATATAATCTATTTTAACTCCTAGGCTCTTACCGTCGCCAAAGTGCGATTCAATCATCTCTCCGAGGTAATGAATGGCCATTACAAAATGATTAAATCCCTCTAACTTTGCCCGCTCAATAATATGCTCTAGCATTGGCTTACCTGCCACATGAAGAAGGGGTTTTGGGCAGATTTCGGTATATGGAAGAAGGCGCTTGCCCATACCACCAGCCATAATCACCATAATGTTAGGCCGTTTGGGGCGCACAGTTATTTCATCCCACAGATGCAATCCAACGATATGATGTTGATCATCCACAATTGGTATCTGCTGAATCTTATTGGCTAGCATTAGTTGGATCACCAAATCACGTTTCATCTCTTGCGGCACAACCAATGCCTTCCGGCGAATGATACTTGTGATTGAGCTATTTAGATCAAGCCCTTTTAAGATGCCGCGGCGTATATCGCCATCAGAAAGTGTTCCTTCTATCACCCCAGCTTCAGTTGCTACCAAAACAATCCTGAATGAAGTTTCATTAAGATTATGTATGGCTTGTCCTATTGTTGCATTGGGTAGCAATAATGCTTGCCGCCAGTTTAGTTCAATTTTAGCAGTATTTTCCATGATATTTAACTATTCTGTTGGTGGAACTTCTATTTGACAAGCATAGAATGCTTTCTTTAGCAGATCTGTAAACTCAATTGCTTCCAGCTTAGCCACAATTGCCTCACTAGCACCGCCTTCGCCGTAGGGATTAAGAAAAGGCTGCTGAAGCTGCTGTTTAAACCTTGGGCTTAGGGCAAGTTTTATAGATGTTGCAATAACATCTGATTGGGGCAGACAATCGATCACACTTTCTGCCTTGAGACGGCCACGCTGGCGATTACCAATATTGATCGTTGGCTTCCTAAAGCTAGGAACTTCTGCCAGGCCACTGGAGGAATTACCCACCACCCCATCCACATGCTGAATACAAGAGAGGTAGCGCAGCTGGCCTAAGGAAGTGAATGCACAGGCATGGGGCCTATCATGAACAAAGGTCTCAATCATCTGAAACAACACCCTGCCATCGGTGTCTGCGTTTGGCATGGTAAAAATCAGATGCACATCAGGGAACTGATCAAGGGCTGTAAATAGCTCGGCCATCTGCTCAGCACTGCTGCCCTTCTCTAGGGTAACAGGATGAAAAGTGATCAGCAGGCTATGCTTTCCAAGCTTGAAATTGAGTGATTCTTCAAGTTGCTGCTGATTTAGCAGATTAAGACGCTTGATATTGTCGATTCCCAGCCCGCCTACACAGAAGACCCGCTCAGGCTGTTCCCCAAGCTGAATTACCCGCTGCCTATATTCCTCGGCAGCAACGAAGTGCAGATGTGCCATCTTAGTAATCGAGTGGCGGATAGCGTCGTCGAAGGCACCTTCTGTGAGCTCACCACCATGCAGGTGGGCAATTGGAATCCTTGCGATCATTGCTGCCTGGGCAGCCACCATGATTTCGTAGCGATCACCCAGCACAAGCAACAGATCTGGCTGTAACTCAGCAAGGGCATCGGCAAATCCAATCAAGCCCATCCCCATGCTTTTGGTGATACCCACAGCTGTGTCTGAACTGAGCAACATCTCCATCCGCCAGTCAATCGGGTAGCCATCAGCTTCGATCTGCTGCACCGTGAGGCCAAACTCCGCTGACAGGTGCATACCGGTAGCAACCAGCTGCAACTGAAACTGCTTAGATTTATGGATGCCATCAATCACCCAGCGCAGTAAGCCGTAGTCAGCGCGGGTGCCTGTGACTATGCAGATTTTGCGAAGCGCTGAACCGCTCATAGCTCGATCAACTCATCAGGGGCAAAGTCTCGAGGTGAGGGTTGTCCAATTAGCTCATCCCAGCGCATCGGTGAAATGCCGGTTCCAGGGCGCTTGGCGGTGATATTTGTAGCTGAAAACAACTCACCAATACTGATCGCTCGAACTGCTACCAGTGATTTACGCACTATGGGCAGGTTAGCAGCTTCACTAGCAGTTGGTTGTTTGATGCCATTTCCTAGGGCCTGCTCGATGTTGCGTATGGCACGCACCATAGCTGCAAATTCTTTGGGCTCAAGGCTGGCCTTGTGGTCTGGACCAGGCAGATTTTGATCAAGGGTGATGTGTTTCTCAATCACTGTGGCCCCAAGGGCGACTGCGGCAATTGGCACCTCAATACCTGCGGTGTGATCGGAATAACCCACCGCCACGCCAAAAGCTTGGCC
>NZ_JAGQBK010000015.1:0-44787 GCF_024345595.1 Synechococcus lacustris Maggiore-St4-Slac
ATTGGCGCAACAAGAGTCCTTTCACTGCCTGCACTCCGGTACTATTACAGAGAAGCGGGGCGTGGCGCAGCTTGGTAGCGCGGGTGCTTTGGGAGCACTAGGTCGCAGGTTCGAATCCTGTCGCCCCGATTGATCAAAGTTTTAGTGGCATGCTTGCTGCTTTCAATAGTCTGAGGCCTATAAAAATAGTTGACAACGTTCAATTTTTTGTTAAGATAAATGAATTATGTAATCTCCCTTCCCATTGTGCGAAGAATTAACAAAATTCCAATAATTCCGATTGTTAATTTCACTAATAAAAGTAAGCACTCTGCCTCCCTTCAAACCTCTCAGAATGATTATACTCGCGAATTTTATTTTTTTAATATTGACCAATTTATATTCTTATGACGTATAATCCGTGGAATAAATATCAGGAGCGTTTTCCGATTAGTGAAGAAACTTCTTCGCGTATTGCTGCCCTAAATTCTAGTATCCAAAATCGTTCTGCCCATTACATCGGCTTTCCGAATAGTCGCATTTTGTCCAACCTTCCGTTGGTAGATTTCTTAAAGTATAATATAAATAATATTGGTGATCCCTTTCATCCGAATTCTGGCATCAATACCTGTGATTTCGAGCAGGAGGTTATATCTTTTTGGTCTGCTGCCCTTCATTTGGATCCAGCAAATGCCTGGGGGTACATAACCAATGGCAGCACCGAGGGAATAATGTATGGAATCTCTCAGGGCCGTAACCGCTATGAAGATGCTGTTCTGATTTTTACTGAACATTCCCATTATTGCCTGCTTAAAATAGCTAATCTTTTGAGGCTTCCATATAGGTTAGTGCCAAGTAGATCAGACGGAAACCTAGATCTTGAAGCGCTTGAAAGCATACTTATTGAACTTGGTGGTAAACCTTTTATAATTAACTTAACAGTTGGAACAACTTTTCACGGTGCGATCGAATATCCCCAAATTGTTCTTGAACTCCTAGAGAAACTCCACCTCAATGAGTTTCATATCCATGTTGATGCTGCCCTATACGGTCCTATGCACTGCTGGATTCCCGAGGCGCCCTTATTTGACTTTCGCCTTCCTATTCACACACTTTCATTTTCTGGCCATAAATTCCTAGGAGCACCAATTCCTTGTGGAATTGTTCTGGGATTCAAGAACCGTGTGGTGCCGTTCGCAGGAAGCGCAGAATACGTAAACAGCATGGATACAACATTGTCTGGATCTAGAGATGGCTTAAGTTCTATTTTATTGTGGTTAGTAATTCAACAAATTGGTGCTAAGGGCCTTGCTGAGCTTGCCTACGAATCATTGGATGCAGCATCCCTGCTTACATTGCGTCTGGAAAAGCTGGGGATATCAGCCTATTGCCATGATAAAAGTTGCATTGTGGTATTTACAAAACCAAATGAATTTCTTCAAAAGCGCTGGCACCTTGCAACCTTGGCAGATCTAGCCCATATTGTAACTGTTCCTGGTGTTTCATCTGAAATGACTGATCTGTTTATTGAAGAATACCTTGAAAGTAGATCCAGTACCCCAGAAGTTCAGGAAGGGATCCTGAATTTACAATTACCTACACCCACACTTCTGCATTGATATGTTAACTCCTTCTTCAAAACCTCGTAGAAATTGGAAGCCAGCGATTGAAGGTATCCTATTTACTCTTGCTTGGCTCACCCTAACCAATATCACCATCTACTTTATCTATGTTCGAGCAGTGGAGGCCGTTAAGGAACAGATTCGGGAGGGGCTTCTGCGCAATGTGAGCGCTGCAGCAACTATGATCGATGGTGATCAACATAAATTGTTTACCTCAAAAGCATTTAAAAATGATCAAGGATATGTAAATTTAATCACCCGCCTAGAGCGTGTCCGTAAGGCATCCAGCGACGTGAAGTATGCATATACAAATATAATTCAGGGAGATAAAGTGTATTTTATCGCCAACGGTAGCCCCCAGGGTGACAACGATAAAGATGGTCGTCCTGATGAAGCGCCCCAGTTGATGGATCCCTATCCAGACGCTGGTTTGGCGCTTAGGGATGCTTTACGTTTTCAAAAACCAGCAGTTGATAAAGAGCCTTATACGGATGCTTGGGGTACTTTCTACAGCGCCTATGCACCCTTCAAAGATTCAAGAGGGAAATTTGTAGGAACCCTCGGCATGGACCTTGAGCTAGTAACCCTAAAGGCAAGATTGGTACCTATTGGTGTAGCTGCACAACGGGCGGCCCTCACATCAGACATCTTAGCAATACTATTTGGAGCTGCTGTTTGGTTTTTCCGCAGCCGCAATCGTATCCTGGAAGAACAACGTATCTTAGCAATTGGTGAAAAGAGTAAGGTGGAGTTGGAGCGTATTCAGGAAAGATCTTCCTCCGCTATCCAGCTTGAGGCAATAGCAACCAAGATGGAAAATAAAACTAAAAACTATGCATCAGCCCTTATTCGCTATGCCCGTGCTCGCCAGGGAATTCGCTCATCCAGTGCTGAAAATTTTGACCCAGCCGTGTTGATTAAATCGGCAATTCCTCCAGATATTTCCATCCAAGTATCTTCCGAGCTGCCAACACTGATTTGGGGTGACTCCAAGGAGTTAGATCTAATCATTAAATCTTTATGCTATAGCACCACTACTGCAACAATTCTCCCATCCTTGGATGAGATTAAGCTTTCCGTAAAGAATGAACAATTGAATAATATTGGTTTGGCGGTGAATATTCGCTTTTCTGATTTTACTAGCGCTCAGGAATCAAGGGCTGTTCTTATAGCAGATAGAGATCATCCCGAACACGTCTTTGATGAAAATTCCTTGCAATTTGCCACTTGTGTTGAACTAGTTCGTGCCTTAGGTGGCACATTATCTCACGAGCAGATCACTGAAAATGTAGAAGTTGTTTCACTAATTCTTCCCTTTAATAAATTTAAGGAGGTCTAAACCATCAACCAATTTCAACAACAACCAATTGATCGGCGATCACTAAATGCCGTATTCATTCTCATTCTAGCTACCGCAGTGGTGCAGGCTGCTGTGGGATATAACACGGTGCTATTTCCTGTAAGCCTGGAGGCCTATGGGTTCAACAAATTCCTGATTGGCCTCTGCCTAGCATTCGAGATGGGAGCGGTTATTTCGATTATTAATTGTATCGACTGGATACTTGGCAAATTTGGCCTTGTGGGCACCTTTGCATTGGCCACTGGAGTGCGCTTGGTAGTTCTGCTGCTTCTAGCTAAAACGCAAAATCTTCCCCTTTGGTGCATGGGTGTGTTTTTCTTTGGTATCTGCACCTACATGTGTTTGATCTCCCTCCAAACATGGGTAAATGCCTTATCGGTTGGACGATTTCGTGGCTTGGTGAGCGGCTGCTACAGCTCTGCTTTATCACTTGGAACAGCAAGTGGTCCTATCCTATTCAACACGTTTGGATCAGCAGGAGGAGGCAAAGCATTTCAGGGAAACATGATCATTGTGATTGTTGCCTTGCTGGTAATTATTCCTTTGCTTACTCAACAGCCACGCTTTCTAAGTCAAGGTCGTTTGCGTATTGGCTACGCGATCCGCATGGCTAAAGTTCCTATGCTTTCATCTTTTGTTGGTGGAGTTACATTCTTTGGTCTTCCGGCATTTCTTACACTTTACGGAATGATGAACGGCTTGTCTGTTCAACGTGCTTCCCTTCTTCTTACAGCCTTTATGCTTGGTTCAGTTAGCTTGGGACTTCTGATTTCGAGTTTTTCAAACCGTAGCAATAGAACCTTCGTAACCATACTTTGCGTACTTGTTGGTGTGCTCTGTGCTGTTTTCTTACCCCTTGGAATATACAATTACGTTATAGCTTTGTGCCTTCTTTTTGTTTGGGGAGGTGCTGCTGGAGGAATTTATGCTACCGGATTGTCTGCAGTTGCAGAACTTTTTAGAAAAGAAGATCAAGTTTCCGCAAATGTTGCCTACTCTATCCTTGATAATGTTGGTGGAATTATTGCCGTACTTTCAATTGGCTTCTTGATGAGTTCAGGTATTTCTGATGGTATCGTTTATGTAATTGTTGCTACTGCCCTATGCTATTTTATTTACTGTTTAGCCCAATTAATTAATACAGAACATATGGCTTAATATCCTTTGCTCATTATTGCTCCTTAACTTTTTCATTCCATCTTCTATAACTTAATAAACAAGTTATGAATTCCCGCCAACCTAAATCAAAATTCCGTCTCCCCCCCACCCTTAGGAAGCCATGGAATATCTCAACGCTAGTAATGGCAGTTGTGGCTGTTTTGTTAATTCTTTTGGCAGTTTTATCCGTAGATAATATTAGCTATAAAACTGGCGACTATCTTGCATTCACAGGCAGTAATAAATCAGGCTTACTTGAGCAAAAAAGCCGGCTTACTAAGCTTTTGAAGCGCGACCATAAGGGCTATGAACGTAGTGATATTAAAACATCTGTAATCGCTCAGCCTGATCCAATGAAGATTAAAATGGGCTTTTATGCTATTAATAATTACAATATTAATCTTCAAAGTCCTTCATTTGAAAGTTCTGGTTATTGGTGGCTCAAATGGGGCGATGACCTTCAAGCATATTTAACAGAAAATAACCTAAAAATATGGAAGGTTTTAACACCTGTTAATTTGATTAATATACCGCAATATGCAGAATCAGTATTTATTCCCACCGGTAACAGTAAGCCTAAACTTATGGCGGATGGAAACTGGTATTTAACTGGTACCTACAGTGGTGAGTTTTTTATTGATCGGAGTGATTTTCGTCGCCACCCTTTTACTACCCTTAGCCTTCCGATCATGATCGAAGCAGATGATGTGGTGTTGAGCAGTAATAAATTAGAAATATTACCGGATGTACAAGGATCTGGAATCGGACAATTCATTGATTCCAACCTTGGTTGGATTAATCAAGGTTGGACATTAGCTTCCTATAGGCACCACTACAACACTGATTTTGGCTTTGGTGAAGGCGCTTCTGATTTTAGTCAATTAGTATTTGAGGTTAAATATAGTACAAGTTCATGGTTGTCCTTCTGGAAGGTATTAGTACCTCTTATGATTGTTGTGGCGATGATAGCCGGTGCTACTAAGCTTGAGACAACACACTACGATGTGCGCCTTACACTACCTGTTACTGTTCTACTTACTTTAGTTTTCTTGCAGCAAACCCATGATGCTAATTTGCCTCAACTCCCCTACCTTACCTTCTTAGATGAGGTTTATGTTGTTTCGTATATTTTAACGCTTGGATCATTTGTGATGATGTTATGGGCCTGCCGTAGATATTATCAGGCCCTAAAGATAGAAGATGTTGATGCACGGGAAATTGAACTGAAAAAGCTTGATAAATCAGACGATTATTGGCCTACTTATGTAATTGGGAGTGGAATGATTGCCCTTATGATCTGTTGGTTTACGGGCTGATTGGAATATTAATGAGCGGCTTGCATTCGTTTTACTGCGGAAGTAAGCACATCAAGGGAGATATCCTCCGCCGACATCGGATCACCATATCCAAATGGATTATCCAGATCAGAAATCAAGCTTATCAGGAATATCATCATCAAACTAATTACCACAATGAAAAATATTGCCTCATGCAGTCTTGTGTTTTCCATAAGTATTAATCCTCCACATAAAAGCCCAATTGCTGCATAGGCCAGCCAGTAAACTAATTTTACAAATGATGTTTCCCGAATTGTTTCAATTCGATTTACTAGCTTTAAGATAGCTGCCATTTCCCCTAGTAGTCTTGCTTTTAGAGGAGGGTCTGATTTGAGTAAAATAGCTGCTTTAACAACGGCCCTATGGCAAGGATAATAATGCTTTAACAAATCAGAGGTTGAAACCCGATTCAACAGCCATTCAACAATTGTTTCAGCAAAAAATGTTATCTCGGTAACTGCAAAATATCCATCGCTATCTGGATATTGTATTGAAATTGCCTTAATTTCCAAGCTTAGTACTTCCAATCCAGTTGCCAGTTCAGCTGGTAATTTCTCGCTCTCCTTGTAATCAGCAAGTACACCGTTAAGTAAAAAACCCAATAGGAAAACTGTTGACGCTACCAATGTTGTAAACAGTGGATTCAGCTGAATCACCTCCCACCCAAATCGATGGACTGCCACTTTGGCGGCAGCTATGAGTGCCACCAGTGAAAAAACGCGCAGTAGTAGTTTGATGCGTTGAAGGCGGGCCTTACGGAGGCGATTAGCGCCAAAACGTTCGAGATTTCCCAATGCAAACATGTGATGGCGTTTAAATTAACCTATAGATTAGAACCAAAAAGCCATTAAAAACTGCTTTCTACATTCATTATTTGCGCTTACTTCTGGCAGTCTTTTCTGTGACGCTTATGACCGAGGCCTAAGGATCTTGCTCCCGGCGCCGAAACTTCAATACACCTTGAGCTTATTCAAGGAAGAGTTGGATTACTTGAATAAGGGCTGGGCTGCTCACGTATCCCCGGTGAGCGGTAGCTGCTAAGAAGGATGTCACCTTTTGGAAGCGTTTTTTGCCTCCCTCGCAATGGTTACTTGGAGGCTTGTTTGCTGGGTTGCTATTAGTTCATTAATCCAAATCAAATCAGGCTGTTTCCAGCAACGAATTGATCTGCTCCAGCGTTTGGGATTTGCAATGCGGTGCTGCTGAATGGCAGTGTGGGGTAATCAGGCCGGTTTGAACCTTTGCTGGCAGAGGTGGAAGGCAAGCCAGACGTGCGAAACTTGGCTTATCCAGGTTGAACAGATGGAGATTGGTCTATGACCATGGCTCTCGCTCCCAACCAGCTCGCCGCAATCGCCGCTGCATGCAGTCAGCACCATGTGGCACTCCTGCATGCCTTCGGGTCTGTTCTAAGGCCCGATTACCGCCCCGGCAGCAGCGACATTGACTTACTGGTGGAGTTCGAAGATCTCCAGCCCACAGACCTTGTTGAGGCCTACTTCGGCCTTGAGCAACAACTCACCGAGAGCATGGGCACCGCCATTGATCTGGTGATGGCCACGGCCGTACTTAACCCGATTGTGCGCGCTGACATCGAAGCCTCGAAGCAGCTTATCTATGCGGCGTGATATCAAGGCATTTCTGATCGATGTAGTTGAGGCAACCGATGCCATCCTGGAAGCTGTCAACGGCATCAAATTGGATGATTACTGCAACAGTCGCCTCATTCGCTCCTCCGTCGAACGGGAGTTTATCATCATTGGTGAGGCGCTAACTAATCTTTCCCGCCTGAATAACGATTTATTCACCAGGATTCAAAACGCACAGCGCATCATCAGCTTTCGCAACAAACTCACGCACGAGTACGTCAAGGTCGACAACACCCTTGTTTGGGGTGTGATCCAGAGCTATCTCCAGCCCCTGCGATCAGCCTGTGTTGCCCTGGCCGCTGAATCAGATCCTGGAGCCGATTGACCGATAGCCAAAGCAGAAGCCATTGATGATGAACTGGTCAGCTATCGGTAACTGATGTTCGTAAAGCGTGAATTGCTTTTTTTGATCATGTGCCGTTTGGCGCCAGCGGTCTACCTGTTCTGCAAATAAGCCGCGTTCCCTGCAGCACTCCAGCTATCCGGTATCTATCAGCAAAGTTGTCCGCCTGTGATGCCGTGCGAGGCAACAAGTTGAATATAAACTGCTTCCTGCTCATGGCACAGCGATATCCACGTGAATAGACAATTAATGAATTATTTCTTATAATCATTTACTGGTTAGCTGTTTTCTTTGGCTTATTCAAGATGATTTAGTACTGTTTCAAACTTCGACTGATTTTGCTGGTTTTGGATGATTTATTTTTACAATTTCTGGTTGTTGCCATTTTCTTATATGTCTACTCCAGCGCTTGGGCTGCCTTCTTTTCGCTTCTTCATAGGTGTTATGTCTTATCTCGCAAATATCAACAGATTCGCTGGACTGCGTGTACTGCTAAACCAAAGTGCCTTTTCCTTTTTCTGTAGTTCCGATCCGCCATGCTTGGTGCATCTAATCCATTTGCATACTCTGCTGCTTGGCGCCATTGAGCAAGTTGCCCGTGGTAAAGACCTCTTTCTCTGCAATAGGCACCTAGATCAGCTGGCAGGTACTAATTCCCCTTCTCGTTTCCATAGGTGCCTCCAGCTTTAAAGCGTTTGACGGCTAATACCTGTAGCCCTTGAAAATTAAGTAATTGTTTTACAGCTAGCCGGACTCATCCGCTTGCGAATTTCACCACGAAATTTGGCGTCGTAAATCGGTCTCATTGTTCATCGGTTGTACCCTCTTGTTATTTCTTTGGTACAAGCGGACTTCTTTGCTGATATTGGGGGGGTGGCCACCAGCGGCAAACACACCATCCTGGATCGCAAGGACGCACCCGTGAGATAAAGCCCGCGCCGCAGCGGCTGCAGGGCTCCCTCCCGCAGCCATTCGCTCACCTTGTCGCTGGGGCGCCTGTAACCGCTGAGCACCTCATCCAACGTTTCGCGTGCCAGTGGCACGGCGCCAAATTCCTGCAGCGGATGGGACAAACCGCTGGATTTATACCGGGCCCTGCTTTTTTCTTGGGGCATAATCGGATTCTATCCGATTTTCTAACTTTTTTTGATCATGTGCCGTTTGGCGCCAGCAGCGTTGGACTGGGGCCTTAATCGTCCTAATCAGGCCACAGTGCCCTTGAGCTTGAAGTTAAAGCTCACGATGTTGTCATCGAAGTCTTGGTCACCGCCACCATTTAGATCCTCCAGACCAAGAACACCAGATCCCAACACCCGGAAGTGGTTGAGATTGTCGCTATTGGCGGAGCGGAAGGAGAAGAAGGTGTCGCCGGTTTGGGCGACGGTGGCATAGGGAGCTAGCAGGCCAGATTCGTTGAATTCCGCAATGGTGTCGGTGCGGGTGGCGCCGTTGGCCACCGCCAGGGTGCCAAAGCCATTGAACAGGTTGGTGCTGGTTAATGCGGCGGCCTTGTAACCGGCGGAGCCGGGGGTGATCAAGGTGTTTGTGACGGGATCGAGCACAGCGCCATCGGCCCGCTGGATGCGGTAGAAACCAATGGTGGTGTCGTAGTTGGCCTCCCGGGCGAGAGAAACGGTGGAACCTTCGAGGGTGCGACCTTGCAAGCCGGTGAAATCAAGGATGGGAGTGTCTGCCATCTGGCTGGAGATCAGATCGCCAAGGCCGGCGATGGCGCTCTCATTCAAAAGGCTGAGGGCAACGGTGTTGCCTCCCTTGGATGCCGTGGCAGCGGTGTCTGTTGATTTGCTGAGATCGAGGGTGCGGAAGCTGCTGCCAAAGCCCTGGAGGGTTGTGTTTTTAGCTAAGAGACTTTCCAGGGTGGTGTCTACCACTTCAAAGAAGACCAGCTTCTGGCCATTGATGAGGTTGATGTCCCGCTGGAATTTCATCCCCGTCACGTTGGGGGTGTCGCTGCTTTCCAGGTTGGCCAGCAGGATGGTGCCGCGATCGCGCACCAGCTCGTAGGTGAGGGTGTCGAATTTTTCATCGGCATTTAGGGCCACATAGCCGATTTGATTCACGGAAGCGGCCTTAGCGGTGAGGGTGGCGCGCACCGTTAATGCAGCAGGTGAGGTGCTGTCGGTGGGGTCTGCAACGGTGAGGCTATTAGCCGAGGCCGTGAAGATTGCATTGAGATCAACCACACCGGCGCTCGAAGAATCCACAACCACGCCATTTTTGTCGCCGTACTTGTCGCCATAGCCACCATCAACGAACTGAAGATCGGCCGTATCGGCGGAGCCATTGCCATCGAGGTCATAGAAGCGGGCACCGGCCTTTTTGGTGGGGTCGTAGGTGAAGGGCGTAGCCACGGGTGCTGCTTGGCCGATAGGGGTGCTGTACACAAAATAGGCCAGTCGTTTTTTGGTGGCTCCGGTGGTTAACTCCAGGCCATCTAAGAGCGGATCAAGATCAGTATTGGCGCGGGCCGTATTGGCCCCTGGCGAAGAGAAATCCACATTGAGGCTGAAGTCGAGTCCCGTTTGACCGATTTTCAGTTTTGCAGACTGGTTAACCAGGCTCGGAGGTGCCTGCATCCGGTTGAAGTTAACGTCTCCGCTGATTTGGCCCGAGCTCGGGCGCAATTGGGGCTTAATAACGGTGCGATCGGTTTTGGTGTACTCAACCGTGATAGCTGGAGCTGTTGGAAATGTTGTATCACCTGTAATCGTGAAATTACTTGTAGCAGCACTTGTATTACCTGCGCTATCAGTTTCTTTTACATTGAAATTATAAGTAGTAGCATTTGCAATTGTTGCTGTATATGTCCAATTGGTAGCAGTTACAGTTGCATTGCCAAGCAATGTAGATCCGTTATAATTGCAACGCTGCTACCTGATTCATTGGTGCCAGCAAGTACAAGACTGCTATCATCTGTTCTCGCACCAGATGCAAGTGCGCCTGCAATAGATCCAACGTTATCTGTTATCGATGTAATATTAGCTGTTGGCGCAACTGTATCACCTGTAATCGTGAAATTACTTGTAGCAGCACTTGTATTACCTGCGCTATCAGTTTCTATTACATTAAAGTTATAGGTAGCAGCATTTGCAATTGTTGCTGTATATGTCCAGTTGGTAGCAGTTACAGTTGCATTGCCAAGCAATGTAGATCCGTTATAAATTCCAACGCTGCTACCTGATTCATTGGTGCCAGCAAGTACAAGACTGCTATCATCTGTTCTCGCACCAGATGCAAGTGCGCCTGTAATAGATCCAATGTTATCTGTTATCGATGTGATATTAGCTGTTGGCGCAGTGCCATCAATCACCAGCTGTGCATTAGCCGCTAGTGATCCAGTGGCCCCAGGACTGGCAAGGGTGAGGACAGCATCATTGCCGGCAGCATCTTTTATTGTGCCGCCATTAAGAGTAAGTGCAGAACTGGAGAGTTGATCGAGATCAGCTGAAACATCACCGGCTTGAACGGTGTATTGGAAGGAGAGGGTATTGCTGCTGCTGCCGGAGATGTATGTGGCGTAGCGATCTGTAATACCGGTTTCCAGTTGGAGCTGTGGAGTGCCGTCAGTATTGTTAACCAACACCGCTTCTTGGAAGCCAACAGTGATGGTGATTACGGAACCGATCCCGTAGCTGCCTTCGCTGCTGCTGTTGTCAACTCCGGTAACAGCTGGCGCTTTGGTATCAACGCTGTAGTTGGCGGTGGTGGCGGTTACGCCTGTATTACCAGCGATATCGGTATAAGTACTAGCAAGGCTGAGGATATTTGTGGGATCTTGTATGGCTGCGGATGGCGTAAAAGTGCCAGTCCAAGTGATGTTATCGCTGGATGTCATCAGTGAGAGGACACCGTTTTGAGCGGTGATATCAGCGGCGCTGCTAAAGCCGGTTACCGCTTCTGAGAAGACGAGGGTAACGGTTGCGGTATCACCAATTGTGAGAGCGGAATCAGAGAGTGTGAAGGAGCTAACGGCTGGAGCAATGGTATCAACGGCGTAGTTGGCCGTTGTGGCGGTTACGCCTGTATTACCAGCGATATCGGTATAGGTATTAGCAAGGCTGAGGATATTGGTGGGATCTTGTATGGCTGCAGTTGGCGTAAAGATGCCGCTCCAAGTGATGTTATCGGCGGAAGTCATTGCCGAAAGTGAACCATTTTCAACGGTGATATCAGCGGCGCTGCTAAAGCCGGTTACCGCCTCTGAGAAGACGAGGGTAACGGTTGCGGTTTCACCAATTATGAGAGCGGAATCAGAGAGTGTGAATGATCTAACGGCTGGCGGGGTGAGATCGATGGTTGCGGTGTAGGGGGTGCCGGCGGGGGACTGGTTGGCGGCGGCATCGGCAACTCGGGCCGTATAGCTGAGGTTCTGGTTATTGGTGAGGGTACGGCTATCGACATAGCTCCAGCTGGTGCCGGAGACAGTGGCGGTGCCAAGGAACATGCTGCCGTCGTAGATCCGAACGGTTTCACCGGTGGCCAGGGCCGTGGAGAGGGTGCCGCTGATCGACAGGGAGGTGTCGTCGGTGGTGCTGCCTGGGTTGACGGTGCCGTTGGTAATGCCGACGTTGTCGGTAATGGCGCTAACTGCCGCGGTGGTTGTCGGAGCCGTTGAGATCAGTCCAGGCATGCCCGGATCGTCGATGATGCCATTGACGAGGCCGTCAATATCACCACCAGCGGGGTCGCCATCGGTATAGGTCAGGACGATCTGATCAATGAGTCGATCACCGTTGAGGTCGATCAGCTCTGCACCATTGTCGTAGGTGTAGGGATTGCCGTCGGCGAGGAATTCAAACCAACCCCCTGTGCCGTTATTGGCTGATGGGTTCCATTTGGTGTAGGTATTCATCGCAAGGCCATTGCCTGGCAGAAGGATCACCTGCCGTACCTGATCTCCCGGGTATGGATCACTGCCGTCGGCAAGTGCGGGAGCTAGATCGATAAACCTGTCGAGTCGTTCTTGGGTGCCGTTGTCGATGCTTTCCAGCCGGAATGCCAGGGGGTCGTAGGGATAGCTCACGACGACACTGCCGCTCTGACTGCTCCCGGCTGTTGTGCTGACGATCACGGATGGAACAGCTGATGAGCCATTCCCAGTTACGGCAAGCTCCTCTGGTTTAAGGACTTTGACATTGACGATCCGCACATCGCTGTCGGCCTGCAGCGACGTAAAGCTGTCGGGCAAAGCCTCTGTCGGATTAGAAGAGGCTGTTTGGAAGTTTCCTTTGCTGACCCACGGCACGGAGGCCACGTTGGGTTGCCAACTGTCAGGAATGCCGTCGTTGTTGAGATCTCCCGGGGGTGTGCTGCGGCCATTGGTGGCTGCATCCTCAACAGTTTGGGCAATTCCATCTTGGTCAAAGATATCCAGCGCCTGATCCGTGATGTTGATCACGGCCAGGGTTAATGGCTTCTTGGTTTGATTGCCGCGGGCATCGGTTGCTACCAGCGTGAAGGGAATTGAGAGATTGCCGAGGAGCTGGTTAGCAGCATCCCGGTCAGCGAGCTGGATGGGCTTGAAGAAAGAGAAGCTACCGCTCGTGGGGTTGATTTGAAGCTGGTTGGGATCTACATCTTGCAGGCTCCAAGTGACGGACTGATTGGCTTTGAACTGGGCGACCAGGAGTGCACCTTCATTGGCGCTGATGATCTGATTGGTGGGTAGATCAAGGATTACCGGTGGTGTGGTGTCTACTCCGGTGGCGTTAAAGGTCTGGTCGAGGATGGCTGTGTTGCCGGCGAGGTCAGTGGCTTTGAGCAGTAGCCTGTTGCCGGCTGCATAGAGTTTTTGCAGCACTTGGCGTCCAATGCTGAGGCTCCAATTGAGTGGGTTGCTGGCGTCACGGGTGGCCAACAATCTGTTGTTGTTGATTTCCACCGTGACCGCCTGGCCAGCCTCGAGGCCCGCCGTCGTGCCTGTCAGCGTGATCGGATTAGCATCGGGATTGGCAGCCGCCGAACCCCACTGCTCTTCGGTTGGAGTCGTAACGGCCAGCACGGGCGCTGCCGTATCCACCGTAAAGTCGCTCGTGCTGCTAGCACTATTGCCGGCTTGATTGGTCAACGCCAGGCCTACCGTATAGCGGCCATCAGTGGCGCCATAGGCCGCTAGCAAATCGGCCGGAACCGGCAGGCTCCAGGCTCCCCCCGACACAACGGCGCTCAAGCTGCGGCTGGCAAGCGATCCTGCTCCAGGCAGCGTCACCTGCACGATCTGGCCGTCCTCAACGTTGCTTACCAAGCCCGAGAGGATCGGCTCCAATCCACTGCTCAGCTCAGTAGCATTGATAAAGGAGTCCCCAGCCATGGCCGTGGACCTAAACACTGGCGGACCGGCGTTGATGACAAAAGACTGGCTGGCGGAAACCAAATTTCCGGCACCATCACGGACACTGGCACGCAGGCTGTAGTTGCCACTATCCAAGCTGCTGAGGTCCAGGGCCGGAGTCGTCCAGCTGTTCGTCGAGAGCAGAACTGAACTGCTGAATGTCGGCGTGGTGGCCTTCTCAGCCAGCACATCAATCACCACGCTGGCGCTGGGATCACTCAGCACATTGGCGACCGTTCCAGAAATCGTTACTGCTGCCGCCTCAGCAGGATTGAGCAGGTTATTACCACCAACCCCATCGACAGGCGAGCTGATCGTGATCGCTGCCGAACGATCAAGCGTGAGCGAGCCGCCGCCAGTGGCACGATTGCCAGCCTGATCAATCACGGTTGCCGAAACACTGAAGGCGCCCTCATTGGGCAGCAAGAAGCGTCCAGCATCCAGGGCCAAGCCCCAGCTGCTAGTGCCGTTGCTGCTGCTCGGCGCCACCAACTGGCTGACGCCATTGACGCTAACCAGCGTGGTAACGGCATCACTGCTGGCGCTGCTGCTGAGCAGTACACCGGCAGCCAACTCAGCGGCGTTGAGGGTGGCCGCGCTGTTGATTGCACCAGCGAACTGGCCCGCAAACGATGGATCGAGGAAACGCACAGCTGGCGCCGAACCAACGAACAACTGCAAATCAACGATCGGAGGCGTCCTATCGACCGACACCGTTTTGCTGGCAGAGAAGGGGTTGCCGGCCGCATCGCTGCCGCTCACGGTCACGTTGTAGGGGGTGCCATCGACCCAGCTCAACGCCGGCACGTTGAAACTGAAGGCTCCTTGGCTCACCGAGCCGGATGAACTGCTGTAAAGCGTTGACGTGCTGCTACCACTACTCGAGGTAATCGCCAAATTGACAGAAGCACCATCCTGCACATCCGCAGTCACGCCACTGATCGTCAGGGCTTGGCTGCTCTCGGCGAGGTTGATCCATGAATCAGTGGAGATCGTCGCCAGAGTCACCAGCGCTGTGGTATCCAGCGTGAGGCCGTAATTAGCAGTGCTGAGATTGCCAGCCAAATCACTCACCGCCAGGCCCAGGTTGATCGATCCATCGCGAAGGGTCCGCAACTGGCTATCGCTGAATTGCACCTGCCAATTGCCATTAGTCACTACGCTGGCGCCATTGAAGCCGCCGAGGCTCGCATCCACTTGCTGACCGTCTTCTGCATCAGTGGTTCCCTTGATCGTTAGGCCAGCAGCAACCTCTGCCTTGTTGAGCAGGCCACCACCGGAAAAGAAGGGGTTGTTACCGGAATCGGTAATCGGATTGCTGAGGGTGGGTGGATCCCGATCGATCGAAATATCCTTGGTTCCTAGGGTGCTGCTGCCCTGCTTCAGGGTCAGCGTGTAGGACCCCGTGCCATAGGCATCCAGGCTGGCTTTGGGCACCACTGCGCTCCAACTGCCATCGCCCTGGGCCGTGATCGTGGCCAACAACACAGGGTTATTGGACGACCCAGTATTGGACGACCCAGTATTGGAGGACCCAGTAGGCGAGATCAGTACCTCCAACTGTTGCCCCGCCACGGCCTGGGACACCGTGCCTTTGACCTGAATGCCGTTGGGGTTGGTGGCCTCCACCAGGCTGAGACGGTCATCACCGGCCACACGGCTAAAAGCACCGACCCGATCCACTTCAATACTGCCGCTCGCAACTGCCCCCACAGCAAGCGGATTACCAACGGCATCGGTAATGCCGGTGCCATTGCTCTTCAGTTGGAGCACCAGACGGCCCAGGCCACTGATCTCGCTCACTGTTACATCAAAAGTTGCAGTTACACCCTTAATGGGATTCACGGCCTGCACGTTGCTCAACGAGCCGATGGCCGTACCCGTTGCCGTGAGCCGGAAGTCGGTAGCATCGACATTGCTCACCGGCTCTGAGAAGGTGACGCGGAAGGTTTGCACCGCGCGGTTACTTTCACTGCCTGCAGCCACCTTGATGGTTGCCAGCCCCGGCAGCACACCATCGACCAACACAGCGGAGCTGCTGATGGGTGGCAGCGTACGGTCGACATCGACCCGCATGCCGTTGTCAATGTTGGTGAGGCTGCTGAACTCAGGCAAGTTCAAGCTGGTAGGCAGTCCGATGCCGCTGGAGCTACGCAGATCACCGTCAGCGACGGTATGAGCAAAGGAAAGTTGCTCACCTGCGGCGTAAGTGGTGATGGCATTGCCTGGCGCGCCCTCTAGACCAGCATTGACGCTGCGGTTGCCATCGAGCTGCAATGTCAGGCTCGGCAGACCGCCAGCGGGATCGAGGCTAATGGCCCGATCAAAGCTGATGGCGAACTTGAGCACGGAACCGCCTCCATAGCTGCCATTGGCCGGGAGCTGGACGCCAGTGATCCGGGCCACGTCCGCCACCGGATTGACATCCACCGTCACCGCCACCGGTGTGCTCGACACCAAACCGGAATTAGCACCGTTGTCGCGGGCCAGCACCGTGAACGCCGCCAAACCATTGCCATTGACATCCTGATCGGGTGTCCAGAACGCTTTGGTGTCGGCGTTGATGGTGTCATTGCTACCTGCCGCCCAGGCCGTGGCGGTTTCAACGCTGCTGCCCAGGCGCAGGCTGCCGCTGGTCACCGCTTTCACCACATAGGCATTCACCAGACCATCCACATCGCTGGCGTTGGAAACAGCCGCCAGGGTCTCAAAACTGATCTCAGCGGCGGTGTCTTCCTCGGTGCGGACAACACCGGTGCCCAGGATCGAGAAGGTGGGTGCATCGTTCACCGGCGTGATGGTGAACGTGCCCGCTGCCACGGCGCTCGTCGCCTGGCCGCTGTCGCTGACCTGCCACTCGATGGTGCGGCTGGTGCTGGTGGCGGTGGGGTTGTCGCTGCTGCTGGCGTAGGTGACCGCCCGCAGGGCCCTGAGCAGCTGGATCAGGGTTGGTTGCGGCGCGTTCTGATCGGTGCTCGGGGTGAGCGTGAGGGTGAAGTTATCGGCATTCCAGCTGCCCTGCACACCGGTATCGCCACTGACCTGAGTGCTCAGTGCCAGGACATCGCCGGTGGTGAAACCAGCGCTAATGCGCACCGTGGCCGAGCTGAAATTGGTGCTATCGGCATCGCTCAGGGTCAGATCAGGGTTGAGGAGTAGGGCGGAATCACCCTCGCGGTAGGCGAGTGGCAACGTCGCTGTTGAGCTGATCTCAGGGGCGTCGTTGATGCCATCGACGAGCAGACCAGTGGTGGAGGCAAAGCCCGGCAAGGTGAGGGTGCTGTTGACGGGTAGGCCGTCATCGATGCTGGTGATCTGGCCGCCATTGAGATTGAGGGCTGCTGCAAGGCTGATCCCGCTGCTATCGAAATCACCGCCTCGGACGATGTACTGGAACAGCAAGGTGTTGCTGCCAGTGCCGCTGAGGTAACTGGCGCTTGCGCCGCTGCCGGTATCGAGGGTGATCGGCAGCAATGGGGTGCCATTGCTGGTGTTATTGCTGATGTTGACCGTGACATCGACAGCACGATCAAATTCGACTGAGAAGACCAGATGATCGCCCGTGCTGTAAATCCCATTGGCAGGCAAGCTCACCTTGGTGATCACCGCAGCATCACTCTGGTCGGCGACCACGTTCACCAGCACGGTGCGCGGCGGCACCGACACAGCACCGCTGTTGTCGCGTGCCACCACGGTGAAGGCACTCAGGGCACTGTTGCCTGTGCCGTTGGCATTGGCGACAGGGGTCCAATAGGCTTTGGTGCTGGCATCGATCTGGGCATTGCTCGTGGCGTTGTAGGGCGTTGCTGTTGCCAGCGTGGCGCCGAGCAAGAGAGAACCACTGAGCAGTTCTCTGACCTCGAGAACCGTGACGGTGCCATCCGCATCAGCGACCTGGCCCTGGGCAGAACCGTTGCCAATCAGATCGCTATAGCCGATGGTGACGGTCTGATCTTCTAGGCCATTCACTACACCTGCAGCAAAGACGGTCAAGGTGGGGTTGTTATTCACCGCCGTCAGATTGACGGTGGTGGTCGTCAGCGTGCTGCTGGCTGGAGCGGGGGTGCCGACATCCGTCACCTGGAGGCTGATGGTGCGGGAGGAGCTGGTGGCGGTTGGGTTGGCGTTGGTTGTGCTGTAGCTCACGGCCCGCATGGCCTTCTGGTAATCGCCCAGCGATGCATTGCCGCTGAGGCTCAACACACCGGTTGCAGCGTTGTAAGTGGCGGTAATGCCGCTGACGTTGATCGGCAGGCTGAGGACATCGCCGGTGGTGAAACCAGCGGTGATGGCGATGGATGCGGCGCTGATCTGGGTGCTATCTCGATCCGTTAGGGTCAGATCAGGGTTGAGGAGTAGGGCGGGATCACCCTCGCGGTAGCTGAGGGGACCCCCAGACAAGGTGCCGATCTGGGGTGCCTGATTGACCGCCTGCACGGTGAGCGTTGTGGTCAACGCGGTACTGGAGGCCGTACCAGTGCTATCGGAATTGCCATCACTCACTACCCACTGGAAGCTCCGGGTCTCGCTGGCCGCACCACCGGTGGGATCGTTATTCGTGCTGGAGAACACGATGCTGCGCAGCGTCTGGTCGTAGTCCGCCAGCGATGCCGATCCCGTCAACCTGAGGACCCGGGTATCGCTGTTGTATTGCCCGCTGATCGACGATGTCGCTGCCGTGAAGGCCAGGGTATCGCCAATGCGACCAGTGCTGATCGTGACGGTCGCACTGCGCAACTGCAGATCATCGGCGTCGCTGATCGTCAGGCCAGGTGCCAGCGCGGTCGCAGTACCGGCCTCGTTGTAGGTCGGAGGGGCAGAGGGTGCACCACTGAGCAGCGGCGCATCCGTCGCCGCTGCAATCGTGATCGTGGTAGCGGAAGGAAGAGAATGGCCCAGGATGCCGCCGCTGGCACCGTCACTGTTGGCATCGGTGATGCTCCAACTAACGGATCGGGTGGCGCTCTGCAGGGTGGGATCGTCGGAGCTGGAGCTGTAGGTGACCGTGCGCAGGGCGGCCTGGAAATCAGCCAGCGATGCTGTGGCGTTCGAATTCGCCGGGGTGAGCAGCAGAACACCTTGGTTGCTGTTGTATTGAGCGCTGATCGTCGACGGTGCCGCGCCACCAAGGGCCAGCACGTCACCGGCCGTGGCGGGAGAGATCTGAACACTGGCGCGGATCAGTGCCGTGTCGTCGGCATCACTGAGGCTGATACCAGCGTTGAGAACCACCGCAGTGCCGCCTTCGCTGTAGGCAACGCTTGTGTTGCCCGATCCGATCGTGATCAGGGGGGCACTGTTCACCGCTTGGATCGACAAGGTGCTCGTTGCCGTCCCGGTGGCGGCGCCAGCCGCATCGGAATTGGCATCGACCACACTCCAACTGATGGTGCGATTGGGCGCAGCGCCATTGGCGGTGAGCTCGATGTTGCTGCTTGAGAAGGTCACCGCGCGCAGGGCCTCCTGATAGGCCGACAGCTCAGCTATCCCGGTGAGGCTCAACACACCGGTGTTGGTGTTGAAGCTTGTAGTGAGACCTAAATCACTCGCCAGGGCGGCATTGAGGCTGAGGGTGTCACCGGATTGGCGGTTGGCACTGATGGTGACTGTGGCACTAGCGAGCTCGGTGTCATCGACATCGGCGAGGCGGAGAGTGGGGGCGACAATAACGGCGTTACCGCTTT
Organism: Synechococcus lacustris Maggiore-St4-Slac; assembly: GCF_024345595.1. Classification (NCBI taxonomy): domain Bacteria; kingdom Bacillati; phylum Cyanobacteriota; class Cyanophyceae; order Synechococcales; family Synechococcaceae; genus Synechococcus; species Synechococcus lacustris. The sequence continues at coordinate 19,485 of NZ_JAGQBK010000015.1, forward strand.
CCGTGAAGGAGGCGATGGTGCCTGGGGTGATCCCTGCTGCATCGGCAACAGCGGTGATCGTGAGGCTGCGGTATGCCGAGCTGGTGTTGTAATTGGTGCTGTTGCTATCGGCCTCAAGGAACCAGCCGATCGTGCGGGACGGGGTGATTGCCGTGGGGTCATCACCGCTGCGGAACTGTACCGATTGGAGGGCGCTCTGGTAATCAGCAACGGAGGCCGTGCCACTGAGGGTGAGGGTGGCATTTTCACTGTCCCACTGCGCCGTGATGCCGGCGCTATTGGATGGAAGAAGTAACTGATCACCACTGCTGTAGCCCTTCGAGATTTGAATGCGTGCCGTACTGAGGCTGCCGAATCCGCTGAGGCTGAGGCCACTTCCTAGGGCCTGATCGCTATTTTCCGTAGCAGTGATCGCGTTGAGATTGCCCTGCAGGGTGACGCCGTTGACAAGCAGGGTGGCGTTGCGCGTTGCGCTGCTGAAGGCCGTCGTGCCCCCATTGCCAGTGGTGTCAGCCGTGCTGCCATCGCTGCCGCTGGTGGTATCCCAGGCGCGAAATGTCAGGCTACTAATCACATTGCCGACGGTGGTTGCATCCGGCAGATAGCGCAATTGGGCGTTGGCATTCAGCAGGCGCGCCGCGCTATCGCTGGGTGTGGTGATGTCGCTCCAGGTGGTGCCGGAGTTAGTGCTGAACTGCCACTTGCCGCTGTCGGTGAGGGCGCCATTACTGCTGTTGGTTTTGCTAATCCCCGTGATGGCAATTCCAGCGGCGCCGCCGCTGTCAACATCGGCGACGGAGCCGGCCAGCAGATCGGCGACGCTGATCACATCGCTTGCTTGTGAACGCACGGCGGAAGGGAGCTTGATCGTCGTGGACTCCAGCCAGCTGGGGGCATCATTCACCGCAGTCACACTGATGTTGGCCGTGTTGCTGTCGCCGCTAGAGAAGGCCGTGCTAAATCCTGTTTCAGATGTATCAACGAGGGAGCCAGCTGTACCACTGCTCCGGTCCCAGGCGCGGTAGGTAAAACTGGCGCTGGTGGCGTTCTCGCCATCCGGGAGGAAACGAACCTTATCGGTGGAGCGCAGCAGTAGGGACTGCTTGGTAGACAAGCCACCCATCGCAGACCAGCTTGACCAGTTGTTGTTGTCATTAAGACTGTATTGCCATGTGCCGTTGCCGCTGCTAAGGCTGGTGATGGCAACACCTTGAGGTGCTGAGCCGCTATCGGGATCACTGATCGTGCTGCTTAGAATGAAGCTCGAAATCAGCTGACCTGCATTGCTCGCCGCATCTTCGGTGATTGAGGTCAGGCTTGGCGTGGCGCTGCTGAGAGTGGGCGCGTCATTGCCTGCCTGGATGGAGAGATTAAAGGTCTTGCTGAAGGTGATATCTGTAACTGTGGGACTGCTGTATTCAACGAGGTAAGCTCCAGGGGAGTTTGTGTTTTCAAGGTCATTCCATTGTCCATCAGCAGACCTAATCTGAGCGTAATCCTCCTGTTGATATCCCGTTAGCACTTGAGTATAGATTCGATTTCTGTCCCAGAACTCGTCCCACCCGTTTGCGTATGAGATGTCTGTTCGATATATTCCTGCGCCCCGATTATTGGGCTCTCCGCTATCCCAGTTGGCGTAGCTGCCCCCCACGGGGCTGCCGTTGCTGGCGCCACTCCAGAAGCTTGTCCCCGCTTCTGGGCCTGTTTCCCATTTCCAAGCCCCCTCGGAGGTGGCATCAGAAGCGCCAATCCAGGCATTGGCAGGAATCAGATTGTAGAGGTACGTGTTTTCCGCGCCGCTGGTGATCGTGGCCAGGTATCCGGTGATGCCGTTGTAGATCCGGGCCGCTGCTGCCGCTTTGGCTGAGGTCCAACTGATGCCGGAGCTGCTCACATACTCATAGAAGTGCGGCAGGCCATTGGCATCGCGCCGCACGAACATATTGTCTGCAAGCATCTCAACCTGAACCACCCTGGGCTGACCGTTAAGCGTGGTGGTGGGGTTATTGATGGCATTGCGATAACCCACATTGCGCAGCACCTCTTGCCAGAAGGCCTCCGATTTGGCCGAGGTGGTGGACAGGTCGAGAACTCCGACAGTTTGGTTGTACTTGACGGTGACCGTTGCCGTCGTTCCATCCGCAGTGATGCTGCGGGTGCTGGTGAGGATTGTGTCGCCACTAACCACAGACGAGCTGGGAGTGGAGGAGCCCTGCAATTCGAGCCGATCTTCCGCCGAAACCAGGCCACTGTTGATCAATAGCTTGACGGCGCTGCGGGTCTGGGCGCTGTCAGGGTCGTTGAGGGTGAGGCCGGCATCGAGTAGCTGCAGGTCGTTACCAGTTACACCATCCAGATCCAACTCCTGATAGGTGATTGCGGCGGCGGTGATGTTGGTGCTGGTGGTGGTTGCGCGCGACAGGCTCAGGGTGAGGGGATCATTGACCGCAGTCACACTCACCGAGGCCGTATTGGTTGAACTCGAAAAGGCAGAGGCTCCCCCCGTGCTGGTGGTATCCACCGTGCTACCCACCGTGCTGCCATCGCTGCCGTCCCAGGCGCGGAAGCTGAGGGTTGCGCTTTCGCCATTGGTGCCATCGGGCACATAGCGCACCTGGGTCGTGTTGGCGAGAAGTAAGGCGTTGGTGGTGGCCAGGGTGCCAAAGGCCGTCCAACTGGTGCCGTTGTTGGTGGAGTACTGCCAGGTTCCGAGGCCCGTGGCCGTCTGAATGGCGATGCCGATGTTGGCGTTGACTGTTTCCTGGTCGCTGGCACGGTTGCTATTGCCACCCAGCAAATTGGCAACGGTGACCCCGCTGGTGGCGGTGTCTTCATCCACCCCGGTGTAAGTGTAGGTCCCGTTAATCGTGCTGAGAACAGGGGAATCATTAACCGCCGTTACGATGATCGAAACAGGAACGGCTGTGGGCGATGTCAACCCAGCGTCGTCGAGGGCTTTGACCTGGAAGGCTCCGGTGACGGGGTTGCCGTTCAAGTTGGCGAAAGGTGTCCACACCGCCTTGCGGTCAGCATCAATGCGGTTGTTGGTTGCTTGATGCCAGGCGCTGCCGTTAATCGAGAGAGTGCCTTTGCTGGTGTCGACAGTGGTGACGACAAAACCGACCACACCACCGCCGGCATCCGTTTCATTGGCGGCGCCAAGCAGATCAGCGAGGCTGAACTGGAAGGTCTGATCCTCGCTTGCACCGCTCAGCGCGTTCACCAAGGTGAGAGTTGGTGCCGCATTACTGGCGGTGACGCTGTAGATGGCCGTCACCGGCGTGCTGACAACACCGTCGCCCAGACTGGCGTTGATGGTCGCTGAGCCATCGGCAGTGGCGACAAAGGAACCGGCTGCCAGTGCTGTATTGATCGCACTAACGCTGCCGCTCAGTTGGATGCCGGTTGTACTGGGATCGGCATCGGTGAGGCCGCGGAAGTTGCCGCTGCTTGCACTCAGGCTAAGCGTGAGGGTCTGATCAGTGTCAGCGTCATTGACGCTGATGTAACTCAGGCCATCGGCCACACCCGTGGTGAGAGCACGGCTAGTGCCTGGCGTGCTCAGCGTGGGTGCGCTGTTGAGCTTGGTGGCCAGGAAGCTGTAGGTGGCTGTGGCAGCTTGCGTGCCGCCATCCTCCAGGGTCAGGTTGATGCTGGCACTGCCGGCAATGGCTGCTGAGAAGGTGGCATTCACCAGGGCCGTATTGATCTGGGCGGCTATGCCAGTGAGCTGAATGCCAGCTCGGTTGGAATCGGCGTCACTGAGGCCAGCGATGGTTCCATTGACAGGCGATAGGGTCAGCGTCAACGCATTGAGGTCGATATCAGCAACGGTGAAATCAACGAGAGCGGTGCTGACGCCGGTATTGACGGCGGCTGCAGTCGTAGGCACACCGCTGATCGTGGGCGCGTCATTCTCCGCCGCCACGATGATCGAAACAGGTACATCCGTGCTTGATGTCAAGCCAGCGTCGTCGAGGGCTTTGATCTGGAAGGCAGCGGAGACGGGGTTGCCGTTGCTGTTGGCAGCTGGTGTCCACACCGCCTTGCGGTCAGCATCAATGCGGTTGTTGGTTGCCGCATCCCAGGCGCTGCCATTAATCGAAAGAGTGCCTTTGCTGGTGTCGACGCTGGTGACGACAAACCCGACCACGCCACCGCCGGCATCCGTTTCATTGGCAGCGCCAAGCAGATCAGCGAGGCTGAACTGGAAGGTCTGATCCTCGCTTGCACCGCTCAGCGCGTTCACCAAGGTGAGAGTTGGTGCCGCATTACTGGCGGTGACGCTGTAGATGGCCGTCACCGGCGTGGTGATAACACCGTCGCCCAGACTGGCGTTGATGGTCGCTGAGCCATCGGCAGTGGCGACAAAGGAACCGGCTGACAGGGCCGCATTGATCGCGCTAACGGTGCCGCTCAGTTGGATGCCGCCCGCGCTGGGATCGGCATCGGTGAGGCCGCGGAAGTTGCCGCTGCTTGCACTCAGGCTAAGCGTGAGGGTCTGATCAGTGTCAGTGTCATTGACGCTGATGTAACTAAGGCCATCGGCCAGCCCCGTGGTGAGAGCACGGCTAGAGCCAGGCGTGCTGAGGGTGGGTGCGGTGTTGGCCTTGGTGGCCAGGAAGCTGTAGGTGGCTTTCGTCACCTCATCGCCACCATCCGCCAGTTGCAAGCCAATGCTCGCTTCGCCACCGGTGCTAGCCGTGAAGGTGGCATTAGCCACAGCTGCATTAATCTGCGCGGCTGTGCCAGTGAGCTGAATGCCAGCTCGGTTGGAATCGGCATCCGTGAGGTTGCCGATGGTTCCATTGACAGGCGATAGCGTCAGGGTCAAGTCACTGCTGTCGAGATCAGCCACGCTGAAATCCACCAGGTCGCTGCTCACACCCGTGTAAACAGCGGTAGAAACGGTGGGCAGGCCGCTGATCGTGGGCGCATCATTCACCGGATCCACGTTGACCTTCACCACCACGGGGGTGATCGACTCGCCATTGCTGTTGTCTAGGGCGACCACCGTGAAGGCGCTGAGGGCATTGCTATCCATGCCATTGGCATTGGCGGCCGCAGTCCAGTAGGCATTCAGGGTTGGGGTGATCCGGTCATTGCTGCCGGCTAGCCAAGGCTGGGCACCCTGCTCCGAGGTGCCCAGCTTGAGCGTGCCGCTACTGATCGCCTTCACCACAAAGCCTTCGACGCTGCCACCTTTGTCGGCCTCATCGGCGACAGCCGTGAGATCAGCGAAGGAGATCGCATACGGCTGATCTTCCTTGGCTCCGCTGAGGGTATTGATCAGGGTGAGGGTGGGTGGTGCATTGGTGGCGGAGAAATTGGCGGTGCTGCTGATCAGCGGTGCCAGGCCATTGCTGAGGCTCAGCTGCAGGTTGGAACTGCCCGAGGCCGCTGCCTTGTAGCGGGCATCGTTGAGTTGGCTGTTGATCTCAGCTGCGGTTCCCTTGAGCTGAATACCACTGGCAAGGCTGTCGCCGTCAGTCACGCCGTAAAGGGCGATGCCAGCAGCTGGATCACTGATCGTCAGCGTGAAGGTCTGGGGATTGCTGTTGGCATCGGGATCGGTGATCGATAGGAAGCCCAGGCTTTCGCCAAAACCGGCACTGATCGAGCGGGCCGAACTGCTGGCGGGGTTGGTGAGAACCGGATCACTAACCGCACGGAATAAAAAGGCGCCTTTGCCTGTCCATGGTCCAGTCTGGGAGCCATTGACTCTGGAGCCATCATCCAGAAACAGTCTCACTGGGACCATACCGGGGGCAGTCGATTGCAGCGTGATCGCTGGATCGGCCAAGAGGGCATTGAGCTGGGCCAGTGTGCCCGTCGCCAACCAGGAACTGGTGCTGTTGATCACGAGCGTGGCGCCGCCGCTATGGGCGCCAGCGCTGAGGCCAGCCAGGCTGGCCTTGAGCACCTGGAGACTCAGCTGGGTGGAGGTGCCGTAATCGGCCAGATCCAAATCAGCAACGCTAATCGGCGTGCTGCCCAGCAGGCTCTGCAGGCTTGTGGCCACACCGTGGCGTAAGCGCCCAATCGTGCCGACTGGCGGAACACCACTGAATACGGCTGGATCATTCACCGCCGCCACGCTGATCGTGGTGCTGCCGAGGCTCGAGCTGGTGCTGCCCGTAGCCAGATCAAAGCTCAACCCATAATTGCCATTGCTATTGCTGGCGGCGGTGAAGTTGAGAACCTCACTGGTTTGCAGATAGTTATTAAGGGCACTGATAGTGCCCACCAGGGTCAGTTGGGCGCTATTGCTGCCACTAACCGTGACCCCCGGGCCATTGCTGGCGCTGAGGCTGCCGCTGAGGCTGGTGCCTTGGCGCACCGAGAGGGTCAGGGTTTGCAGCGCCTCGCCGCTATCGGGATCGGCCAACACCAGGGCGCCCAGGTTGAGCGGCGCCGTGGTGTCCTCCGTGGCGGCGATCGAAGTGGGCAGGTTGCTGATGGTGGTGGCGTCATCGCTGGCGACCACCGCAACGCTGAAGCTGGCCGTGGCCGTGGCATTGGCCAAACCGCTGCCGTCGTTGGCCGTGACACTGATCTGGCGCGGCGTGGTGTCGGGGTTATCGGAGCTGTTGGAGTAGCGCACCGCCAACAGGGCGGCCTGGAAATCGGCAAGGGTGGGCGTGGCGTTAGCAGCGGCCTTAATCAACAGCGAACCACTGGAGGCGTCGTAGGCCGCGGTTAACCCGCTCGGCGTGTTGGCCAAAGCCAGCAGATCACCGGCTTGCCCGTTGGTGATCGCCACCTCGAGCGATTGCAGGCTGTTGTCCGCGTCGCTGACGCTGGCGCCAGGCCCCACGATCGCCATGGGGCTGCCGTTTTCGGTATACGAATTGGGGGCATTCGTGGGATCCAGATTCAGCTGGGGGGCAGCGTTGGCCGCAACCGTGCTGCTGCTCGTGAGGGTTGGTGAGAGGGCAGCCCTCAGCGCGGGGCCAGTTGGACCCAGCCGCTCGGCCTTCAGGGCCAAAGCCAACGTGGGGCTGGCGCTGGGGTTGGTGGCGGTGAGCTGCAGGGCACCGAGATCGATGCTGCCGTCGCTGCCAATGGCGTTGCTGTCCAGGGTGATCGTGGTGGCGCTGCTGTCGCTGTCGACCAGGCTGCTGCCACTGGCGAGCGCCAGCGCGCTCACGACCCCACCCAGGGGGACATCGCCCGCGCCGGTGAGACTGAGTTGCACGCTTCCAGCGGCCAACCACTGCTTGTCGATCACGCCCGAGGCATCCACACCCACCAGGCGCAGACCACTCAGGCTGCTTGCCACGCCCGACTTCAGGGTTGTGGTGCTGGGGCTGCCCTGGATCTCGAGTTTGGTCGCTACGACATCGGCCAAGATTGGCTGGGTGGCTGGGCTGCTGAGGCTGCCGGCGGTGGCTTTTAACGTGAACGATTCACCATCGGCAGCGGCCTGATAGACCAGGCCCGTGAAGGTGGCAACGCCATTGGTGAAGCTGGCGGTGAGGTCACCGGTGCTGCCAGCTTTTTCCAAGCTGCCCGAACCGGTAGCCACCAGCGTTACCAGGCCGGTGGCGGTGGTGTCGACGTTGCCGGAGGCATCAACCGCTTGCACCTCATAGCGATTACCACTGCCGCTCACCACTGCAGATGGGGCCAAGATCTTTAAGGCCGTGGCGGGCAAGGCGCCAAGGGTCAGCGTGAAGGCCTTGCTGGCCTCGGAAATGCCGTTGGTGGCCGTCACGGTGAACGGATAAACGCCACCGCTGCCCACCGCCGGGGTGCCGCTGAGCAGGCCGGTTGCGGCGTTGAGGCTGACACCTTCGGGCAGTTTCCCCGAGCTGACGGAGAAGCTTGGGGCGGGATAGCCGCTGGCAGTGAAGCTGAAGCTGCCGGCGCTGCCGGGATTGAAGCTGCCGCTGGCGGCGCTGGTGATCACGGGGGGCGCGCCCACATTGGCCCTGAAGGTCTGGGTGGTGCTGCCGGCGCCGTTGCTGGCTTCGAGGGTGACGGTATAAGCGCCGCCGTCCGCCGTGGGGGTGCCGCTGAGCACGCCGGTGCTGCTGTTAAGCGTCACGCCGGCGGGGAGGGGGTTGCTGCCGGAAGCCAGCCCGTAGGTGACTGCCGTGGGGTAGCCGCTCGCGGCAACGGTGAAGGTGCCCTCAGTTCCCGCGACGTAGCTGGCACTGTTGACGCTGGTGAACGTAGGCAGGGCGTTAACGGTGAGAGTGTAGCTCTGGCTGGCATTGACACCGGAGCCGTTGCCCGCCGTAACGGTGAAGTTATAAACACCACCGCTGCCTGCTGCCGGAGTGCCACTCAACTCACCAGTGCTTGTCAGGGTCACACCGGTGGGCAGGGGGCCATTGGTGCTGAATCTGGGGGCGGGGTAGCCGCTGGCGGTGAAGTTGAAGCTGCCGGAAGTGCCTGTTTGTACGGTTTTGCTGGCCACGCTCGTGATGGCGGGTGCCTGATTCAACGTCAGCTTGAAGTCCTGGTTGGTGCTTCCGGCGCTATTGGTAGCGGTGATGATTAGGTTGCTGACGCCGCCGGTGCCCGCCACGGGTGTGCCGCTGATCACTCCGGTGGTGGCGTTGAGGGTTAGGCCGCTGGGGAGGGGAGTAGTCCCAGACACGGCGTAGGTGGGCGCGGGGTCCCCGGTCGCAACGACGGTGAAGGGCTTCGCCGTGCCCACGGTGAAGGTGCTAGCGGCGCCGCTAGTGAACGAGGGCGCCGAGCTCCCTTCCACCACCAGGTTGAAGGTCTGCGAGGCGGTGCCCGCCGGGCTGGAGGCCGACAGAATGAACGGGAAGGTGCCCTTGCTGGTGGGGGAGCCGCTCAGCACGCCGGTGGTGGCATCGAGGGTCATCCCCGCAGGCAAACTGCCCACCGTTAGTTCATAGCGGGCGCCCACAGCCTGGGCGCCGAGGTTGGCAAAGAAGGGCAGATTCGCCTTAGCCGAAAATGCCGAATTGGCCGGGAAAGCGGCAAACGCCGGGTCGCTCACCAGGGCCGATTGCACGGTGGCAAAGCTGCCGGTGGGGGCGCCGGTGCCGCCAGCATTTGTGCTGCCCCAGGCACTGATCGAACCGTCGGCCTTCAGCGCCGCAAAGGCAGTGTTAGTGGAAAAGACCTGCGTGAAACCGGTGCCGGTGGGTGCGTTGCTGCCACCGTAGGCAGAACTGCCCCAGGCGCTGATCGAACCGTCGTCCTTCAACGCCGTGAATGCGTTTTTGTTGGAGAAGACCTGCGTGAAACCGGTGCCGGTGGGTGCGTTGCTGCCACCAGCACCAGCGTTGCCCCAGGCACTGATCGAACCGTCGGCCTTCAGCGCCGCAAAGGCTGCGAAATTACTTGCAGACTGGCCGGACCCCGCGCTGTACACAGCCCCGCTGCCCACCCTCTGGTTGGGCAAAATCACCGAAAGTGGCTGTTTCACCTCCAGCGCATACGCCTGGGCCGTAGACCCCACCGCGCTGGTGCTGGTGACGGTGAACGAATAGGTGCCCGCCAGGCCGGAGGGCGTGCCGAACAGGAAACCGGTGGCCGGGTCGAGGGACAAGCCACCCGGCAGGGCGCCGGCGGTGATGCGGTAATAGGCTCCCTGGCTGATGGCGCCCACCTGATAGGCCGCCGGGCCGGCGCCACCGTCGGGGCCGATCGGTGTGCGAAGGTAGGCCGTGGGCAGGTCGCCGGTGGTGCCGGATTGCTGGTACGGGATCGCTGCCCGTGCCGAGCTGACCGTCAGGCCCGTGACTGTGCTTATTGGCGCGCCGGCGCCGCCGTTTACGGTGTTACCCCAGGCCCTCACGCTGCCATCGATTCTTTGGGCCACGAACGAAGTATTGGTCGAGTAAACCGAGGTGAAGCCGGTGCTCATTGACCCCTTACCCCTGCCGCCAAAGTTGGAATTGCCCCACGAGACGAGCGTGCCATCGTTCCTAAGGGCGGTGAACGCCTGTTCGTTGGAATAGATCTGGGTGTAGCCGGTGGCCGATGGCGAGCCCTCAAAGCTGGCGACGTTACCCCAAGATTCAATGGTGCCATTTTTTCTTAGGGCCGCGAAAGCGCTTTTGTTGGAATAGATGGCGGTGAAGTTGATGCCCTTGGGGAAGTTGGTCGCGCCGCCGTTGCTGGTATTACCCCAGGCCGTGAGGGTGCCATCAGATGTCAGCGCGGCGAATGCCGACCCGGTGGCCGCAACGCTGATGAAGTTGCTGCCGCCGGTGAACGGATTATCGCCGGTGTTCGTGGAGCCCCAGGTGGCGATGGTGCCATCGGCGCGCAGCGCCGCAAAGGCGTTGGGGTTGGCATAGATGGCGGTGTAGCTGTTGTTGGTGGGCGCACCGGTGCCGCCAGTGGTGCTGTTGCCCCAGGCGGTGATCGAACCGTCCGACTTCAGCGCCGCGAAAGCGCTGGCGTTGGAAGTGATGGTGACATAGCCGGTGCCGGTGGGCGCGCCGGTGCCGCCATTGCCGGTGGCGCCCCAGGCGACCAGGCTGCCATCGCTCTTCATGGCCACCATGGCTTGGCTGTTGGTGAAGATCTGCGTGTAACCGGTTCCTGTGGGTTCGCCGGTGCCGCCCGCTAGGTCAGCTCCCCAGGTGATGATGCTGCCATCGGCCTTCATGGCGGCGACGGCTGAGCCATTGGAACACAAGCGGGTGAAGCCGGTGCCGGTGGGCGCGCCCAGTGCGCCGTAATCGGTGTTGCCCCACGCCTTGATGGAACCATCGAAACGCAGCGCGGCGAAGGCGCGTGAAGTCTGGGCGATCAGCACATAGCCAGCCTCGGTAGGCACGCCACTCGCCCCGAAGCCGCCATAGGTGCGGTCACCCCAGGTGGTGATCGTGCCATCGGGCCTGAGGGCGGCGAAGGCGCTCTCGTTCAACCCCTGGGTTCCGCTGCTCAGGGTATCGATGCTGGAATACTGGCCAGTGCGCTGGTTGGGCAGCGTGTTGTCGCTCACCTTGATGGTGAAGGTTTGGGCCGCCACGCCCTTGCTATCGCTGGCGGCCAGGGTGAACTGGTAGTTGCCGGGGGTGGTGGGCGTGCCAGTCACACTGCCCTTGATATCAAGATTCATACCGGTGGGCAGGGCACCGGCGATCAGCGCGTAATTCACCGTACCGGGCACAGTCGAAGTCGCGCTCAGGTCGTAGGTGGCGGCTTGGCCGACGGCGTAGTTGGCGTAGCCGATCGGTTTGGTTGGGTTGAAAGTGGGGGCCGCGGCGGAGGTGCTGGCAGCCATAACCGTCAAGGAATAGGCCTGGCTCGATTCGCCGCTGGCGTTGTAGGTGGTAACGGTGAAGTTGGAGGTGCCGGTTTTGGTGGGCGTGCCTTCCAAAAAGCCGGTGGCGACATTGAGGCTGAGTCCGTCAGGCAGACTGCCGCTGGTGATGGCGCTACCCAGGCCAAGGCCCATGTTGGCGCCCACCTGGTAGCCCGCCACGCCATTGATTCCAGCGGCCTGGGTGGCCAGCGGGGTGCCGATTCGGGCAGCCGGCAGGTTGCCGGTCACGCCGAACTGGCGGGCGGGAACCACTGCGGTGGCGTTTTGAATGGATGCGTACGCCACCAGAGACGAGCCGCCATCCATACCTGTACCCCAAAGAGAAACAGTGCCATCGGCCTTCATGGCAACGAAGCCCGCTTGGCGGCTGAAGATCTGGGTGTGGCCGGTGCCGGTGGGCGAGAGACTGCTGGTGGGGCTGTAGTAGCCACCCGAGGAGGCTTTACCCCAAACGGTGATGCTGCCGTCGGCCTTCATGGCGGCGAAGGCATCTCTGTTGGAGTAGATGGTGGTGAAGCCGGTGCCCGTGGGCACGCCGGTGCCACCGCTATCGGTGGTGCCCCACGAGACGATGGATCCGTCGGCCTTCAGCGCCGCGAAAGATCCGAAGGTGGAAAAGACCTGGGTAAAGCCGGTGTCTGTGGGTGTGGCGAAGCCAATGGTACCCGAGGCGCCCCACGAGACGAGGGAGCCATCGGTTTTCATGGCGGCAAAACCTTTCTCGGTGGACCAGACATCGACAAAGCCGATCCCTGTTGGCCCGTTGGTTCCGCCATGGTTGCTGTTGCCCCACACGGCAATGCTGCTATCGATTTTGAGCGCCGCGTAGGAGCCATTATTGGCAAAGATCCTGGTGTAGCCGGTGCCCGTGGGCGCGTTGCTACCGCCGGAATTGGTGTTGCCCCAGGCGGTGATGCTGCCGTCGGCTTTGAGCGCCGCATAGGCACCGCCGTTGGGAGTAATGCTGGTATAGCCGCTGCCAGTAGGAGTACCCACCACACCCAGCGAACTGCCCCAGCTGGAGATACTGCCGTCGGCCTTGAGGGCGGCAAACCCATTTTGTGTCGAATATATTTTGGTATGGCCGGTGCCCGTGGGCGCGTTGCTATTGCCGGAATTGGTGTTGCCCCAGGCGGTGATGCTGCCGTCGGCCTTGAGGGCGGCGAACGAATATTGTGAAGCGTAGATCTTGGTGTAACCGCTGCCAGTGGGCTCGCCAGTGCCACCGTTACTGCTACCCCAAGCTTCGATGCTGCCATCATATTTAAGGGCGGCATAGGCATCCAAGTTGGAGGTGATCTGGGTGTAGCCGGTGCCGGTGGGTTCGCCTGTGCCGCCAAAAATACCTTGGCCCCAGGAGTGGACGCCGCCGTTGGCAGTAAGGCCGGCAAAGGCCCCCCCGTTGGCGTATTCCGCGCCCGAGCCGATGCTGTAAACGGCACCCGCGCCCTGGCGCTGGTTGGGCAGCAGCGAACTTTCCACCCTGAGGTTGAAGTTTTGGGTGATGCTGCCGGCAGCGCTGGTGGCGTTAATCGTGAGCGGGAAGCTGCCCGGTTCGGCCGGGTTGCCGTAGATCCAGCCGGTGGCAGCATCGAGCTTCAAGCCGACGGGCAGGGTGCCGCTGGTGATGGTGAAGTTGAGGCCATCGCCCTGAATGCCCAGGAACACCTGCGATTGCTGTGTCTGATTGACACTGAGGCTGACTGGCGCGCCGGCGGATTGCGGGAAGTAAGGCGCTGACAGCGTGGGCGACTGCACGGTGAGGAAGTTGCCGGTGGGTGCGCCGGTGCCGCCAGCCAGGGATGAGCCCCACGAATAGAGCGTGCCATCGCTCTTGCGGGCGGTAAAGGCTGTGCCCGAGCTGGTGATTTCCACCCAGCCGGTGCCGGCAGGCCCGTTGGTGCCACCTGCGAGGGTGCTGCCCCACACGGTGACGGTGCCGTCGGCCTTGATGGCGGCAAAGGCGCCTTGGCTGCTGAAAATGTTGGTGTAGCCGATGCCCGCAGGGGCTAAAGAGGTGTTACCTTCGCCGGTATTGCCCCACACCTTGATGGAGCCATCGGCCTTCATGGCCGCGAACGAGTTGAGGGTGCTATAGACCTGCACAAAGCCGGTGCCGGTGGGCGCGTTGGAGCCGCCAAAGTTCGAGTTGCCCCAGGAGGCAAGCGAGCCGTCCTGTCGGATCGCCACGAATGCGGAGGAGTTGCCGTAGATCTGGCGGTAGCCGCTGTCGGTGGGGGCCTTCAGGTAGGCCGGGGCGGTAGCCAAGGTGGCGCCGCCGAAGGCCGAATCGCCCCAGGCATAGATGTTGCCATTGGCGTCGATCGCCGCCATGGCCCGGCTGGTGTTGACAATATCCACTAAGCCAGAGCTCGTGGGTCTGCCTGTACCGCCGGTATTGGTAGCAGTACCAGTCGAACCCCAGGCGGTGATTTCGCCCTTTGAGTCGGTGGTCGCGAATGCGCCGTAGGAGGCGGTGCCTGACTGGTTATCGTTGACGGTGACGCGGGGAGCGAACGCCGTGGTGGCAGAAAGGGCGCTTGTGCCGATGCTGTTGGCGTTGCCCCAGGACCTGATCGTGCCATCGATCTTTTGCGCCGCGAAGCCGCCACCGTTGGCGTAAATGCGGATGTAGCCGGTGCCTGTGGGTGAGGCAGCGCTGGTGGCGCTAAAGGTGCCACCGTTGGCGGTGTTGCCCCAGGCGGTGATGCTGCCATCATTTTTGATGGCAGCAAAGGCGTCTCGGCTGGCCGAAATCATCTGGTAGCCGGTGCCCGTCGGCTCGCCGGTACCGCCGTTGCCTGTAAAGCCCCACGAGAAAATCGAGCCGTCGTTTTTGAGCGCGGCGAAGGCCTTCTCGTTGGACGTAATGACGGTGTAGCCGGTGCCGGTGGGCGCATCGGCTTGCTTGCCGCCGTTGGCGGTGTTGCCCCACACCGACACCGAGCCGTCCTTGGTGAGCGCCGCGAAAGCGCTGAGGTTGCGGAACTGCTCGCCGGTGGCACCAAGGGCATTGGGGCCGCCGAGGCTGGTGCCCGTGCCCGGGCGCTGGCCGGGCAGGGTGTTGCTGGGGCTCCCATCCAGCTTGAGAAGCTGCATGGTGATGCCCGCGGCGTTGCTGGCCGTGACATTGACGTATTGGTCCACCGCGGTGCCGATGCCCACCTTGCCGCTAATCTCGCCGGTGGTGGTATCGAAGCTCAGGCCCGGCGGCAACACCCCATTGGTGCCAATCACCAGATTCTTAATGGTGTGGAAGTTGTTATTGCTGGCGCCGGTGGTGCCCGTGAGGCTGAAGGCCCACAACGACTTATCGGTGGTTTGCCAATTGGTAAAAGTTCCGGCGTCGGACACCAATACATTGTTGATCCACACCTGCACGCGCCCCTCGGCGCTCATTGCCAACCTGACGGGTAAGTAGGGACTGCTACTTGCATACAGAGTGGCGGTGAAAGGGTTGGGGATGGTGGCGGCGGGACTTAATAAAGTGTCACCTGCATAAACAGCCACCTGCAAGTTGGCATTGCTGGTGCCAACGAGTTCAGTGAGGTTGACCCGCAGGCCCCTGGTGGTGTCGCCAGGGGCGCCGTAGTTGAAGCTGATGCCGCCGCCGCCAACCGTGGTGGTGCCGCCGCCCACCTTGTAGTCGAAGCTGGCGGAAAACGCCGTGGGGTTCTGGGTGCCCTGGACCAGGAATTGAACCATGCCGGTCTGGCTAGCTATATTTTGCGACAGCTCCAAGGTGCCTGCATTGAACCTGGAAGAGCCGTTGATACCGGACCCGTCTGCCAGGGTGCCGGCGTTGGCCAGCGTGGTGCTGATGAAGGTCTGGGGCGCCACGCTGTAGGTGGTCGCGCCTAGGGCGCCGGGGGCCGCGATCGCAATGGTGGTGGGCACCCCGGGCAGCACCGGATTGCTGGCCGGGCTGGTGAAGTTGGGCCCGCCGGAGGCGAGGTTCAGCTTGATTTGTTGGGAGGTGGCGCCATCGGCATTGGTGGCCACCACGTTGAACACCTGGGTGCCGGCGAGAGCGGTGGTGGCGGGGGTGCCGCTGATGGTGCCGCTGGAATCGAGGCTTAGGCCCGTGGGCAGCACGCCATTGGAAACGATCGATAGGTTGTCGATCGTGTGGCTACTTTGGTTGCTGGAGCCGTTGCTGGCACCCATGGCGAACTGCCAATTGGACCGGTCGGCGGCATTCACCTTGCCGGCCAGGTTCATATAGAGGAGCCGGGTGCCGTCGTAGCTGACGGTGAGGAAGTTGGCGCCGTCGAGCTTGATTTCTACCGGCTTGGCCCCGTTGCCCAAGGTGATGGGTGCCGCGCCGATGAATATGCCGTTCCAGCGCACCTCGATTTGTGCGGGTGCTGTGTTGCCACCTGTCCTAAGGTAGGGATCTAACAGGCTGACCACGAGGCCGTTGCTGGTGATCATGCCGATTGGGCTGCCTGTATTGGCGCTGAGCACGCCGTAGTTGAAGCTGGTTCCGAATCCGGTGTTACCAGTGGCGGTGACATTGGCAGCGGTGTAGTCGAAAGATGCGGTGAAGGAGCCGGGGCTACTGGCGCCCAGCATGGGCAGAACGATCGAGCCGGCAGTATTGGCGGTGGCCGGGTTGAGTACGCACGCGCCGCCATTGGTTGAGGCCGAGCCTCTGGTGATCCACTCCGAGGGAAGGGTTGCGAAATCAGAGGCAAAAAAGGTCTTTTGAGCAATCGAATAGGTTGTCGATCCGGTAGCCCCCAGAGCAAACGATCCCTTCACACCCGTGATGAAATCGGCGCTGTCAGAGCTGGTGAACACCGGTGCCGCCAAGATCAGGCCCGATTGGTCCCAGGCCTGGCAGAAGCGTTCGCTGGTTGCCGCAATCGGCCCGCTCCGATAGGCCAGCGTTAAATCACCGCCCAGGGCGGCCGAACCGGTGGGGGTGACACTGGCGGCCACCGCGGCCCCCGTGAGTGCCGCGAGCCCATCAACCAAACTGCGCCCCTCGCTCGAGGCCGCCACGCAGCAGCCGTAAAGCAGGATCTCGGCCCCGGAAGCCAGGTGCTGGCGCCAGCCGGCCAGGTCATCCGCCCGCTCCGCCAGGGTGGTAGTGCTGTTCCGCTGTCCCGCCAAGAGCAGCGCGCCCGGTTCGCCGTGGCTGATGACGCGAACGACCGCGGCGCCCGGATGGGCGGCCAGGGCAGCGCCGATCTGGCCAATCCCATCGCGGCCCGCCTCCAGCACCACCACCCGCGCGCCGGCGAGCTCCTCTGGCGGCACGGAACCGGCTAGCTCGGCGCTGAGCAGTACTAGGTCGAAGGGGGCGCCGGCTGGCGGCGGCGCAGCGGCCGTACCGCCAGTTTTGGCGGCATAGAGGTCAGAAGCCCCTTTACCCTGGCTGGAGGGCAAGGCGGTAACGGCTTCGGACATCATACAATTTAATTAGTTATTTATAGCTGGTCATCACTGCAGGCTGGTGGCCCTAGCCATTAGCCATGGTTATCGTTCGGACAGCAATTTGCCGAATTGCTTTATATGCACATTTGCATTCACATTCAATTAAATATAATAGTTTGCCGTATAAATATGATCTATTTTGTGTTGTAAATGCACAACTTCTGTTAGGATTTTAAAATTGTCTGTCACTAGTCCCCCATGGTCGACGTCGTGACACAGCAGAGACGGGTCCTGAATGTGGGCGGCCAGTCCCACGGCATCCCCCTACCTGCCCCCTACGCATCGTTCGAGCAGGTTCTGCTTGATCTCGATCCCGGGGTCGGCGCCGACATCGTGCTCGACGTGAGAGAGCTCACCAGCCTGGAGCCGCAGCAATTTGATGCCATCTATTGCTCCCACAACCTCGAGCATGTGCGCCAGCACGAAGTGCCCGTGGTGCTGGCCGGCTTTCGCCATGTGCTCAAGCCCGGCGGCCTGGCCCACATCATCGTGCCCGATCTCCAGGAGCTGATGCTCGCCTGCGTCCAGCAAGGCATCGACCTCGATGGCCTGCTCTACGAATCGCCCATGGGTCCGATCACCCCGCTCGATGTGCTATTCGGCCACGGCGGCATGATCGCCCAAAGCGGCCAGGATTATTACGCCCATCGCACCGGCTTCAGCAGCCGCACCCTCGCCAATGTGGTGGAAGCCAGTGGCTTCAGCCCGATGTTCTGCCAGCAGGGCAACCTGGAGCTCAACCTGATCACCTTCAACGGCGATCCGGACCCCGAACTCGCGGCCCTATTTAATCTGCCCCTCGACAGCCCAGAGCCGTCAGCAGGCTTCTAGGGAATCGGCGATGGCTTCCGTGCCAAACGGCCCTCTGGCCGCAGCGATTGCCCTGCATCAGCAGGGTCAGTTGGAGCAGGCGCGCCAAGGCTATGGAGCGATTCTGGCCCGCGATCCCCATAGCGCTGCGGCCCATCACTACCTGGGGTTGCTGGAGCACCAGAGGGGCAACCCCGGGCCCGCGCTCGAGCACCTGCAAACAGCGGTGCAAAGCGAAGCGGCTGAGCCCTTCTACTGGGTGAACCTGGGCAACCTGCTCAAGGATCTGCAACGGCCCCAGGAGGCCGAGGCGGCCTACCAGCGCGCCCTGGCCCAGGAACCCGGCGACGCCCTGGCCCTCTATAACTTGGGCCATCTCTACCAGCTCTATGGCCGCTGGAGTGAGGCGGCCGCCAGCTTTGGCCAGGCCACAGCCGCCCAGGCCAACTTCGTGCTCGCCTGGCAAAAGCTCGCCGCCATGGAGCTGCGCGCTAACCGGCGCGACCAGGCCCTGGCGGCGGCCGAACGGGCCATGGCCCTGGCGCCCGATGACGCGGCGAGCTGGTTTCACTTAGCGGATGCCCAGGGGCGCTTCGCGCGTTGGCCCGAGTCCATCCAGGCCCTAGAGCGCTGCCTGGCCCTGCAACCGCAGTTTGCCGAGGCGTGGAACAACCTCGGTCTGGCGCGCAAGAACCAAGGGGACCTAGCCGGGGCAGCGGCCGCCCTGAAAACCGCCCTGGAGCTGGCCCCGCCCAGCGATCCGGCCAATGCCTCGCTGGCGGCCGAAACCTGTTCCAACCTGGCCCAGGTCGAGCTCGACGGCCACCAGCTCCAGGCCGCCCAGCAGTGGAGTGGGCGGGCGCTGGCCTTGGATCCCCAAAACGCCCAGGTGCAGTTCACCAAGGGCAACGTGCTCAATGCCCTGGGCCAGTACGAGCTGGCAGCTTCGGCGTTGCGCCGGGCCCTAGAGCTCCAGAGCGATTTTCCCGAGGCCCTCAACAATCTCGGCAACATCCTGCTCAACCTGCGGCGCCACAGCGAGAGCATTGCCACCTTTGAACGGGCCATTTCCCAGCGCAGCGATTACGCCGAGGCCCTCGCCAACCTGGCCAATGCCCAGCGGGAAGCCAGCTTTCCCGACCTGGCCGAAAAGGCCCTGCTGGAAGCGATTCGGATCAATCCCGAGTTCGCCGCTGCCCACTCCAACCTGGGCAATGCCTATTTCGACCAGGGCGAGGTGGATCTGGCCCTGGAGAGCTACCACCGTGGCATCGACCTGGGCCAGGACGACCGCGATTTTGTGCCCAACTATCTGTTCGCCCTCAACTACAGCCCCAGCGCCAGCGATGCCCACCTGGCCGCCGAGGCCCGGCGCCTGGCCCAGGCCAAATTCGACGCCTTAGGCAGCGGGGCCCTTGCCCTGGCACCAGCTCCAATCGGCGCGCGCCGGCTGAGGCTGGGCTATGTGTCGCCCGATTTCTGGATGCATCCGGTGGCGCGCTTCCTGCTGCCGGTGCTGGAGCACCACGACCAGAGCCAATTTGAGATCTTCGCCTACTCATCGCGCTATCTCAAGGATGGCTTCACCAGCGAGATTGCCAAGCACATCGAGCACTGGCGCGATGTCCACCCGCTCGATGATGCATCCCTGGCCGATCTCATCCGCGCCGATGGCATCGACCTGCTGATCGACCTCACCATGTATGCCCGCGATTGCCGCCCGGGCCTGTTCGCCCGCAAGCCGGCACCGGTGCAGATCACCTACCTGGCCTATGTGGGCACCACCGGCCTGGCCGCCATGGATTACCGCATCACCGATGCAGTGCTCGATCCACCCGAGGGCGGGCCGCTGCCCTTCAGCGAGCAGCCCCTGCGGCTGCCGCGCTGCTGGTGGAGTTTTGCCGTGCCGCCGCCGATGGTGCCGATCCCGGCGGTGGTGCCACCCCCCTCCCTGGTCAGCGGCGTGGTCAGCTTCGGCAGCCTGAATAACTTCGTGAAGGTGAACGAAGGGTTGCGGGAGCTGTGGGCCCAGCTGGTGGCCAGCGTGCCCGGCTCGCGGCTGCTGCTGCACATCAAGGAAACCCGGGCCCGCCTGGGCTTGCTGGAGTTCTTCGCCGAGCGCGGGGTTTCGAGCGATCGAATCAGCCTGATCGGCTATCAGAACGGGCCCGATTACATGGCCACCTACGGCCAGATCGATATCGCCCTCGATACCTCCCCCTTTGCCGGTGGCACCACCAGCTTCGATGCCCTCTGGATGGGGCTGCCCCTGGTGACCCTGGCGGGCGAACGCAGCTCCAGCCGCGGCGGCGCCAGCATCCTCACCAGCCTGGGCCGGCCCGACTGGATCGCCCGCAGCCCCGAGCAGTACATCGCCATCGCCCAACGCCTCGCCGCCGATCCCCAAGCGCTGGCGACAATTCGCAGCGGCCTGCGCGCCAAACTGCAGGCCTCGCCCCTGATGGATAACGCCGGCTTTACCCGGGAGCTCGAAGCGCTCTACCGGCAGGCGTGGGACAAGCGGAGTGGGGCCGCGTGAGCTTTCAGGAGCATCAATTCAGAACAAAACTCCGCAACGAATTGGCATCAGCCGCAATCTTTCTCCAGTTGATTGCAGTTGTTTGAATCAGCGAAGGCTCAAAGACAATCCAAGAACTTCCCGCACATCAACTTGAGCCTGCTGCAGCTAACCAGACAGGTGCGGCAGCTTAGGCATGGGCAGCCACGCTGAACAGGGTCACCAGGGGATGGCCCTTCACACCAGCAGGGAACTCCTCGAGGTAGAGCGAGGTGGCTTCGCGCAGGTTGGCGAGGGCCTCCTCGATGGACTCTCCCTCCGTTGTCGTGCCCGTCTCGGGATTAAAGGCCACATACCCGCCTTCCTCAGCGGGGGTGAGCACAGCAGTGAGTTCCATCGGCTCTGGGGAGATGCTCTCAGTCTGGGGTTGGCCGGATCAGTTTGGTTGGAGCACTGCGGATCCCAGCACCCCCAAGCGGCGCAGCAGCGGCAGGCAGCGGCGGCGAAAGTCGTCGGCCTGACTAGACGTAGTTCATCTTGACGTGACCACCACCCTGCTTAACGTGGCCAGCCTGCTGATCGCAGCGTCCTTGTTACCCGTGCGGGTGTTGCGGCGATGAAGATTCAGAGCAGGGGTCTGGTCAAGTCAGGGAAGGCCTTGAGCAGGTCGCGATCGGCTGTAACGAGAAGGGAATCGAGTTGTTGCGCCGCTGCGACAAATTCACAGTCGTAGGCACTGCAACCGCTGCTGGCTGCCAACCACAGCACGGCCTCGGATTGCACCGGCTCCTCATGGCCAATCACCAGGGTTTCGGCCTGCTCTTGCAGGGCAATCACCTGCTCAAGGCTGAGGCTGCCGCGTCGCAGGTAACCACACAGCACATTGCGCCATTCACTCCGCCACAACGGCGGAGCCGCCCAGGAGGGATGCGCTTCCAGCAAGGCTTCTGCGGCAGCGGTTTGGGGTCCCTGTAGTAGCAAATAGGCCACCACATTGGTGTCGACCACGATCACGGGCGGCCCTCCGCCATGAAGGCCTCGATTGTGGTCGGCTCAAAATCGCTAGTCCCTAGCGTTTGCCGTAACGCCCGGATCTCACGCAAGCGGTCCTGCACTGGAGCGGATCCAGCGGCAAGACCAGCCTCCAGGCAGACGATGGCTTCGTTGTTGAGGCTGCGGCGATGGTGCCTGGCAGCGGCGCTGAGGCGCGCATGCAGGGCTTCGGGCAGGTTTTTGAGCGTGAGGCTTTTGGCCATCCCAGCAGCCGGCAGTTGGGTATGGAACCATTATGGATCCATTCTGGTTGCGCACTCCTGGGCCAGCTCCTCAAGCCTGCCGCTCCAGCACCCCCAGGCGGCGCAGCAAAGGCAGGCAGCGGCGGCGAAAGTCGTCGGCCACGCGCTCCAGATCGGCTGGGCGCTGGCTCTCCGGCACGGGCTGCCCATCGCGCAGCAGAGGTTGGTCCAGGGCCCGCAGTCGGGCATCGATCGCCCCAGCTAGGCCTGCTTCGCTGCAGCCCTGGTTGAGGGCGTTGAGGGCAAGGAGCTCCATCGCCGTCAGCCTGTGGAGGTTGCCGCTCAGCGGGCAGGCCAGGGCGCTGTAGTTGGCACCGGCGGCGACACTGGCGGCGATGTGGGCGTTGAAGCGTTGGCTGGGGACCCGATCCCGCTCAGCCGGCACCAGCGCCACCGCATTGCGGCCCAGCAAGAGGGACACGGTCGGCACAAGCGAGAGCTGGGGCGTGCCAGGGGGAATCAAGCGACCGAGCTCGACCAGGGAGCGGGGCCCATCCTGCAGGCCCGCAAGCAGGGCCCGAATCCAGTCGCGGTTGGCCTGGATCTCGCCCCAGGCAAGGGGAAAGCGATGGCTGGTCTCGTCGACTAGGGCCTCTGGATCCAACAGGCTGCACAGCCGCACCTGCTCGAGGGCGGCCGAAGCCTCCAGGGGCCAAAGGGGGTCCAGCCCCTTGACATACACATCGCGGCGGAACGCCTGGTTGGTGAGCAGGTCGCGCACCAGCTCCCGCAGGGCTGGATCGCTCTGGCGTTGGATCTGCTGCTGGCCGGGCACCGGCAGCAGCCCCTCAAAGTTCTCGCCCAGGTTGGCGCTGCCGAGGTAGCCCAAGCCCAACTCGCGCAGGGGCTCGATCACCTGGTTGGCATAGAGCGGCTGCCAGTGGCTGTTGTTGTATTCGTGCAGCAGGTAGGTGGGATCCAGCTTGCCCAAACCATCGAGGCGCAGCGCCAGATCCCGCTGGGTGCCAAAAACCTGGGCATTGGCCTGGCGAAGACCTTGAAACAGGTCCCGGGCGCCCTCGAGCGCCGGCATGCCATCCCCGAGCGTGGCCTGCAAACTGCTGACGCAGTGCTGGAACGGCAGCATCGGCAGCCAGCCGGGCAGGGTGTTGTACGAGAGAAAAAAGAGGCCGCCGGGACGCAGGGCCCGTTCAGCCAGACGCATCAAGCTGAGGCGGACCTCCGGGGCGACCCAACTCAGGATCCCGTGGGCCACGGTGAAATCGAAGTCGCCCCAAGCAATCACGCCATCTGCGGCCTGCTCCAGCTCGAGGAAATCGGCCTGCTCAAAACGCACGTTGCCCAGGCCGCTCGCCGCCGCCAGGGAGCGGGCGTGGGCGATGTGCTGGGCGTTGAAGTCGATACCGAGGAAGCGGGCCTGGGGATAGTTCGCCGCTTGCAGGCAGAGGTTGTAGCCCTGGCCGCAGCCGAGCTCGAGCAGTTGGAAGGGGCCAGAGATCTCCGGAGGCCGGTGCCGGTTCAGCAGGGCCAGGAACGCCAGTCGTTCCGGCGAGGGTTCGCTTTGGGCGTCATAGGTGTAGCCGGCTCCCGTGAAATAGCCGTGGCGAAGGGTCATGGGCTGTGGGGGACTGCTGGGCTCGGTTCAGCCCACTGTGGGGCTCCCTACTGGTCGTTCTATTTGACGGAGCCCATGGGGATCCACTCGAACGGGAGCGTTACCGAGACCTCCCCCAGCACCAGGCGTAACGATGCGCGGTGAGGAGTGGCGTCAGCGCCGTCAGTGTTGTTCAACCGCGACGCCATTTGATTCAAGTCATTCTCTACGAGATCAGGTTGGGGGTAGTGGCGGCCGACCTGGCGGCAGGCCTGGCCCAGGCTGCTGGCCCGTTGCCAGAGATCCGCTGGTGTGGCCAGGCAGGGCAAGGTTGCAAACTAGGCCTCCAGCAGGCGGGCCTCCTGCAGCCTGGCTGAACGCAGCAACTCGAATCGCACGGGCTCAGCCAAGTGGCAGGCCGGATCCAGCACAAAGGGGGCGATGCATTGCTTCAGGGGCAAGGGGCTGCGGGCCCGGGTGAAGTCGATCCAGAGGCTTGTATCGAGCAGCAGGGTCACAGGACCAACTCCTGGTCCCGTTGGCGGTCTCGCTGCTGATCGGCTTCAAAGCTCTCCAGCTCCACGCCCCACTCGCCGCTGAGGAAGCGCTGGGCAATTTGAGCCCGCCGCCGCTGCTGCAAAGCCTCTGCCATCAAACGCCGAATGGCAGGATGAGCTTCCCCCGCTTTTGTGGACAGTCCTTCAGGCCGCCATCTCATACATTATACGGTCTTTACGAGTCCGTTCTTCGTACTAAACGGGCTGAGATAGTTAATGCTTGAATGACGGCGTTCTCGATTGTAATAACCCTCAATCCAATAGGCGGTTTCACGCTGCAGCTCCCAGGTGTTGAGCAATATTTTGCTGTTGTCATCAAGGTCATTTTCTAGTTTATAAGTAGAGAAGAAGCTCTCCATTGCTGCATTATCCCAGCAGTTACCCTTGCCAGACATACTGCAGCTGATCTTTTTTGCCTTCAGTAGCTCCTGGTATTTCCCTCCGGTATATTGACTTCCTTGGTCGGTATGTATAAGCAATTGGTCGGGATTTATCTTTCGTAAACCCAGGGCGCGGTTGAGGGCTTCTGTTACCAGTTTGGCCTCCATACTGCTGCCAAGTATCCAGCCGACTATGCGTCTGGAATACAAATCCATCCACACCGCCAAGTAACGCCAGCCTTCGCAGGTGCGCACATAGGTGATATCACCACACCAATAGCGGTTTGGTTCTGATGGGTTGAACTGGCGATCAAGCAGGTTCTCGGCGACTTTACTATCAATTTCTGGCTTAGAGCAGGCCCGAAACCGCTTGCGGCATCTGGCTTGCATACCCTGCCTCTTCATGAGCCTCTCGACCCGTTTACGGCTGATATGCCGGCCATTTTCACGCAGTTCCTGGTGGATCCGAGGGGAGCCATAACGGCGGCGATGGGTTTTGAATACCAGCTCAATATCCGCAGCAATCTCCTAATCCTGCTGGGCTCTTTTGCCTGGGTTACTTTGCCGCTGTAGCCAGCTGTAGTAACCACTACGGGCCACGTTTAGCTTCTTGACCATCCACAGAATCGGGAACTGATCCTGCAATTGCTGGATCAACCGAAACCTTTCTGCGGCAACTGCTCCCGGGCAAAGTGTGCTGCCGCCAGCTTGAAAAAATCTTTTTCTCTCCTCAGTTCACGATTCTCCTTGCGGAGCCTGCTTAGTTCTTCTCGTTCGGCGCTATTAAGCAAACCATGATCAACAGGCAGGGCCTCCCCACGGTCTATGCGGGCCTGTCGCACCCAGCGGGAAAGGATGCTGGGATGAAGGTCAAGCCGTTTGGCTACTTGGCTGCAAGGAAGGTTCTCCTTGATGCAGAGTTCAACGGCCTCAGCCCTCTGCTCATCGGTGTAACGGCGCCGGGGCCGCGTGGTCATTGGGTTCATGATGTTTTGGTCGGTCAGTGTAGTGGAGACTCTTGACTGACTGTCCTTGAAAACGGGGGAGGTTCAATACCAAATCAGGTTGTTTCCAGCAACGAATTGATCTGCTCCAGCGTTTTGGATATGAAGCTGAATGGCGGAGTGGGGTAATCAGGCCTGTATTTAACGGTGCTAAATAACGATTCGTAATAGCGATTCGCAATAGGGATTGTTGTTTGAAACCCTTGGCCTAGAGAACTCCCCCTTTCCGCATTAAAAAGAGGTCATCTTTGTTGGACTTGTGCCTGGGTTTGCCGTGGCCGTTGGAATAAACCATTTAGGTAGTGCTGTACTACTGCTGGTTCCTTGCTGCCCTGTTGAAATAGGAATGCTGCCACCGACGCTTGGACCAGGCGGTATTGATCCCATTCAGGGTGTTGTTGGATAAAAACTGCCATTGCATTGAATAAATCTTCTGGAAATTCGTTTTCCACACTCACATGGGCTTGCATCAAATC
>NZ_JAGQBK010000016.1:0-38302 GCF_024345595.1 Synechococcus lacustris Maggiore-St4-Slac
TCCCTACGCTCCTAACAGGATTCGTGCTTCCATCTACACCAAAGATGGTTACACAACTCAGGTGGCAGGTGCAAACGCAGCAACTCCTACAGCAACTACTGGACCAGTTACTTCCAACATAAATGGCAAAGCTGCGTTTACGTCTGAATTTGTTAACCCCGTAGCTGGCAGAGTACCTGGAGCTGTATTTACTGGCAACGATATCCTTCTGCAGGACAAGTACGGTAATGACACAGCATTACGTGTACAAACCAGCTATAGCTCTAGCAGCAACTACGCAGACGCCAAGATCTTGCTTGATCGTAAGGACATGCAGGCCTTGGTTGCATTAGCTAACCAATCTCGCCGCGTTAAAACTTATGATTACGCTGGTAAAGATGGCGTTCGCACAACGAAGCCAGCTAACCAGTTCGATCCAATCACACTAACTAATGCTCAAGGTCGTGAGTATTTTGTTCAAGGAACTAATGGTACTTATGCTGTACAGGCAAATACTCAAGGCCTTACGGTTGCACCAGGCGGTTATGTAACTAACAGCAACTCCTACAACAACGTAATCAACTACCTGTTGGCTGAATACGGTTCGTTGGGTGAAGATCAGCGCAAGGTTGGTTATGTGCAAAATGCAGCTACTAAGTTCGTTCGCAACTTGGCTGCTTACACCACCAACAAAAACTATGTTGCTGATAAGAACGCCTTCACGTTCTCCCATGATGCTTACCTGAACTTCGATACCAGCTTCACTGGTAAAGATCAGTTCCAGTTCCGCATCCGCGCTAACAACACCTACGCATTTGCAGCCCGTGCTGCTGATCCAGCTGCTTCCCTCGCCTACGACGGTGCAACTGTTGAGTGGCCCAACAACTCCAGAACCGGCATCTTCATCGACAAGCTGTTCTACCGCTTCCCAGTAGGCGATTACGCCGTAGCAACTGTTGGTACTCGTTTACCTCAGGATGCCGCACTACCCACCCGTGGTACCTACTACACCAAAGATGCTCTGCTTGAGTTCTTCAACAGCTCTGCTGGTGTATTCCCCTCCTACACCGGTACCGGCGTAGGTTTGTCCTTGGGCAAATTGGGTGCTAAAGGCTTCGGTATGGATGGCGTGAGCTTCGGTATTGCCTACCTGGCTAACGAATCTGATGCTGTTGCACCTGATGCCTCCAACACCATGACCCAAGGTTGGTTTGGTGCTGATACCCGCTTCCGTCTGCCTGTTCAACTTGCATGGCAGAGCAAGGATAAGAAGTGGTTGGCTTCTGCTAACTACGCCTTTGAGCGCGGTAACAACTCCATGGGTCAAGTGGGTACTCAGTTAGCACTCACCCCCTTCATGTATGCCAGCCTCAACGAATCCAACCAGTTTGGTTTCACCCTGGCTTACCAGTGGTCTAAAGACTTCAGCATCACCGGCGCCTACGGCCACGCCTCCGTTAACGCCCGCTACGACAACAGCGTATTGGGTGTGAAGATGGCCGATGCTGGCGATTCCGCTGTTATGAACAGCTGGATGCTTGCCCTCAACTTCAAGAACGTGTTCCTCAAAGGCAACAGCGCCGGTTTTGCTATCGGTGGTGTTCCTTCACTCGTGAGCAACAGCTCCGGTTGGAACAAAGACGGTGGCATGCCTACCGCCATTGAAACCTGGTACCAGTTCCAGGTAACAGACAATATCAGCATCACACCTGGTATTTTCTACATCTCCAGCACCACCAACTCCGATGGCATCGGTGGCGGCGATGTGTGGGGCGGCGTGATCAAAACCCAGTTCAACTTCTGATCTGGTTTAGTTCACTGTTAAATCAAATTCACTTTTCACACACTCCCAGCCCCTCCTTTGGAGGGGCTTTTTTCTGCCAATTTTTCATGAAGTTGCAATATCTCCTGGCGATATTTTTATTTATTAGCTCAGCTCCTATTTCTGTTTATGCTGAACAGGAACAGGAGCCTGAGCTCACTGATTTTTCAACTACTTCCAAACTGTCTGGGGTGGTGCGTTTTGTTCTTGGTAATGCATATCGCAATAATGGTTATGCCAATTTTGGCCAAGCCACCGCCCTTACTAATCTTGCTGATCTCTATGGCCATCGCGCCTACGATGGTTCAATTGCTTCTGTGCAACCTAGATCTATTAATATGATCGAATCTCCCCTAAGCCAAGGGGAAGCTTTTATTTTTTATCGCGCATCTGCGCCAGCGAAACTCAGCCGTGAATTGGCATTCAGCACCACCTGGACTGGTTATCTACCAAATAACATCAACACCACTTCCAGCAGCACCACCAACGCTTTTGCTGAACCGGCCACTAGCAACGTGATGCAAGGTGTTGGTTCTGGCCAAAATTTGTTAATTAATCCCGGCACAAACCGCCCGCTAACCCAAGCGCAACTCACCCGCATCAGCCTATTTACAGATTCTGGCTTTAAGCAAACTGTTCAATTGGCAAGCTCTTCATTCAGCTTGGAATATTTGATGCCCGCTACAAATATCTACCTGCCACTACAAGGCAATCAAATTCCACTGCTCGATCGCTACGGCCGCACCAATGCATTATTCGCCACCACCAGTGGCACCAGCAGTAGTGATTTCAATAGCAGCAAAATATTGCTTGATCCAAAGGATTTAAATGCACTGGTGGCCCTTGCAAATGAGGCGCGTCGCGTTAAAAATTACGCTTACTACAACAACACCGCTAATTTAGTTGTTAAGCCGATCGGTGTATATGATCCGATCTCAATTGCAGCCAGCGCTGAACGCAATTATCAAGCCGTTAATGCTGCGGGTAATACGGTTGATAATTTCAGTGGTGCTGGCCTTGGTTTAGTTGTTACCCCTGGCGGCTTAGTTACAAATCCCACCATCTACAACAACTTGCTTAATTATTTGATTGCTGAATATGGATCCTTGGCGGAAGATCAGCGCAGGGTTGGTTATGTGCAAAATGCAGCAACTAAATTTATACGTAATCTTGCTGCTTATAATACAAATAAAAATTACGTGGCAGATAATAATGCCTTCACTTTTTCCCATGATGCTTCTTTGAGTTTTGATACTAGTTTTTCTGGGGTTGATAAATTACAAATAAGGGTGCGTTCAAACAACATCTATAGCTTTGCTGCCCGCACAGCAAATCCAGCCGCAGGCCTTGCCTACGATGGCGCCACCATTGAGTGGCCCAATGGCGCCACTCCCTTTGTATTTCTAGATCGGCTGTTTTATGCTTTTCCGCTTAATAACTCTTTTAATCTTTCCCTAGGGGTTCGTTTAGGCCAAGATGGCTTCCTGCCAAGCCGCGGTAGTTTTTATAGCCCATCTGCCCTGCTTGAATTCTTTAGTAGCGCCGCTGGTGTGCTGCCTTCCTATACAGGTAGTGGCGCTGGTTTTAATTACGGGCCATTCCAATTGGATTTTTTATCCTTGAAAAATCTTAGATTTGGCATTGGCTATCTCACCAATGAGGCAGATGCAGTGTCGCCAGATGCAAATAACATTATGGCGCAAGGTTGGTTTTCAGCTAACACCCGCCTGAGGATTCCCCTACAGCTGGCCTGGCAGAGCAGCAACAGCAGATGGTTATTTACTGCTAACTACGCCTATGAACGCGGACACAATTCCATGGGTGCAGTGGGAACTCAGCTTGCCCTCACGCCTTTTATGTATGCCAGCCTCAACGAAGCAAATCAGCTTGGCGTTACCATTGCCCATCAAATTGGTGCTGATTTCAGTGTTACGGCTGCCTATGGCCACGGGGCCGTGAAAGCTCGATTTAATAACAGTGTTTTAGGCGTTAAAATGACATCAGCTGGTGATTTGGCGCAGCTAAATAGCTGGATGCTCGCTTTAAATTTCAATAATCTATTCATTAAAGGCAACAGCGCCGGCATTGGTGTTGGTGGAGTTCCCGCACTGCAAACCAACCGATCCAGTTGGAATAGTGATGCTGCGATGCCCATCGCCCTTGAAACTTGGTATCAATTTCAATTAAGCGATAACATCAGCTTCACCCCAGGCATTTTTTATATATCAGCCACTGCTAATTCCGATGGCCTTGGCGCTGGTAGTAGTTGGGGTGCTGTGCTTAAAACCCAGTTCAATTTTTAATGGTTCCCAGCTATTGATGAATAAATTCTGATCAAAATGGAATTTTTGGCTTTTGCAAAGCAGCAATGCGCCCAGCAACAGGCTGCAAGCGCCGAACAGCATTTGCTTGCTCAATTTCAGCGACAACCCCAGCCCCCCAGCGCTGATTTTGGCCTTGCCCTAGCCCTTTGTAATCTCCATTTAGATCGGCTTGATCAAGCCCAAGCCTGCATTGATCGGGTGCTGCTCGACCATGGTGACAGCGTTGAATTGCTGCAATTAGCCCTCGCCTGCGAACGTCGCCGTAATGAAGGCAGCTGTAGCCCAGCCCTGCGCCAGCGGTTACAAGCTTTCTTAGCTGATCAAACGATTGCTTTGGAATGGTTGCAATTGCTGCAGGCAAACCTTGATCTAAATGCTGTTATCAATTGGGCCCAACATTTGCATAGCGAATGGCCCCAGCATCCTGCGGTGTTGCATGCCCTAAGAAATCTGGCTTGGGATCTGCATGATTCCAGCTTGATGGCGCAGCTGCCAGCGCCCAGCTCCCTGCTCTGGCAGGGCAGGTGCCAATTGTTACAGGGTGATTATCAAGCGGCCGAAAGCAGCCTGCGCAGCTGTCTAATGCCGGGTTCTTTGCCCCCCGAGGAGCAACTGCAGGCATTGCACAGCCTGATATTTCAGCTGTTGCCAGCCCAGGTGGAAAGCCTTCTGGAGCCCCATTTGCCCCAGTTGGCGGCCTGCCCCAATTGGGCCTGGACTTTTGGCCGCGCCCTATTGGCAGCAGGCGCCTGGCGCCAGGGGTGGCAGCTCTATGAACAGCGCTACTACAGCCTTGATCGCGCCCAAATCATCCCGCCGGGCTTGCCATTGCTTGGTTTAGAGCGTTTACAGAGCCAGATGGCGATTAAAGGTAGTGCTGTTTTGCTCTATGGCGAGCAGGGCATCGGCGATACCTTGATGTTTGCCTCGATGCTTCCGGATCTTGAGGCTGATCTCAATGGCTCTGCTGGTTCCTTGCAGTTGCTCTTGCCGCCACGGCTAGTGCCCCTCATGGGGGCTTGCTTCCCCCACCTGCCCGTTGCCGCCAGTTATCCAGATAGCTTGCTACCCAGCTTGGATGTGGCCTGCAGCATCGGCAGTTTGGGTTTGCTTTATCGGCCAGATCAAAGCAGTTTCGCTGGCCGTAAACCCCACCTAAACCTCCCGGCAGAGTTAGTGGAACCCTGGCGCCAACGCCTGGCTGATTTAGGCCCTGGCCTCAAAATTGGCATCGCCTGGCAGGGGGGCGGCACCCTTGCTAACCGCATGCAACGCTCCCTGGCCCTGGAGCAGTTATTGCCGATCCTGCAGCAACCCGGTTGCCATTGGCTGAACCTCCAATACAGCCACAACCCAGCTGAATTGGCTGCCATTGAGCAAAACCATGGCATCAAAGTGCATCACTTTGCTGGCACCGGCAGTGATCTGCTCGCCACCGCAGGCCTCACCGCTGCCCTTGATCTGGTGATCACCGTGCAGCAAACCGCCCTGCATATCGCCGCAGGTCTCGGCGTACCCACCTGGGGTTTATTGCCCTATCGGGCTGAATGGCGTTATGGCCTATCAGGCCCGCATATGGCTTGGTATCAAAGTGTGCGTTTATTCCGTTTGCAGCAGCGGGGTAACTGGGCTGGCTTGATCGAAACAGTTGCCCAGCGGTTGGCCCAGCAGAATGGCCCTATTCCAAGCTCCTTCGATGGCAATTGCTCCTGACATCACAGCACTTGTGGGTCGCACCCCCCTGGTGCGTCTCAACCGTTTGCCCCAGGCGGAAGGTTGCCTTGCTGAGGTGGTAGCAAAACTCGAAAGTTTTAATCCCACCGCATCGGTGAAGGATCGCATCGGCCTTGCCATGGTGCTCGATGCAGAAGCCAATGGCCTTATTAACCCAAGCCACACCGTTTTGGTGGAGCCCACCAGCGGCAACACCGGCATTGCCCTTGCCATGGTGGCGGCCGCCCGTGGTTATCGCTTAATCCTCACGATGCCAGACACCATGAGCCAGGAGCGGCGGGCCATGCTGCGGGCCTATGGAGCTGAATTGGAGCTCACCCCAGGGGCGGAGGGCATGAAAGGGGCAATTCAACGGGCCCGCAGCCTGGCGGAGCAGCTGCCCAATGCCTATTTATTGCAGCAGTTTGCTAATCCAGCTAATCCAGCTATCCATGCCCGCAGCACTGCGGAAGAGCTCTGGACTGATACCGATGGCCGCATTGATGCCCTCGTGGCCGGTGTTGGCACCGGTGGCACCATCACCGGCTGCGCCCAGCTGTTGAAGCAGCGCAAATCAAGTTTCCAAGCGATTGCAGTGGAACCCAGTGGCAGCCCCGTACTCAGTGGTGGCGCCCCAGGTCCCCATCGCATCCAAGGTATTGGCGCTGGTTTTGTGCCAGACAACTACCAAGCTGATTTGATCGATGAGGTAATGCAGGTGAGTGATGCCGATGCCATGGCCATGGGTAGGCGCCTGGCGCGGGAAGAGGGCTTACTTAGTGGTGTGAGCAGTGGCGCCACCATGGCGGCTGCATTAAGGCTGGGCCAACGGCCCCAATGGGCTGGCAAATTAATAGTGGTGGTGTTAGCAAGTTTTGGTGAGCGCTACCTCAGCACACCGATGTTTAGCGATGCCATGCCATGACTGCGGTGGATCCCTATCGGGTATTAGGCGTATCCCGCGGGGCCACAACAGCTGAAATAAAAGCCGCCTACAGGGCTTTGGTAAAGCAACACCATCCCGATGCCAAGGGGGGCCCTAACCAAGATGCGGCCCAGATCATTGCCATCAATGCCGCCTGGCAATTGCTGCGCAATCAGGAAAGTAGGCGTAGTTACAACGCATCGCAACCCATTCCTGCGCGATCCATCCCTAAAAGCAGTGATGTGGCCCTAGAGCAGTGGTTGCAGCAGGTTTATGGCCCCATTGATCAATTGTTAGCCCAGGTTTTAGAACCTTTCAATGCAGAGCTCACGGCCCTCGCCGCCGACCCCTACGACGATCAGTTGATGGCTGATTTTTCTGCCTACCTCGAGCGCAGCCGCGGCCATCTTGAGCAGGTGGAATATTTATTTCGCTCCCATGCCTGCCCAGCGGTAGCTAGGGCGTTTGGCCTCAGCCTCTACCACTGCCTCAGTGGTGTGCAGGATGCCGTTGCTGAGCTGGAGCGCTACTGCGCCGGTTATGTGGATGATTGTTTGCGGGATGGCCGTGAGATGTTGCGGGAGGCTGCCCAAAGGCGACGCCACCTGCAGGCTCAAGTGCCGGCATAGGGCTCCAATTGATCCAGCCGCAGCCACACATCAGGCACCGGCTTGCGAAAGCGCAACTGGGCATGGGTTTCATTCACAAGCAGCACCTCACCAGGCCCCTCCAGCAGGTAGGCGGGTGGTTCCGGTGCGCTGGCGGCAGCTTCCAGGCTGCCCACATAGGCCTTGCGGTTTACCCGCACCAAGGCGCCTTTCTTGAAGCTATCAGCCATGGTTTGTGGCATTGCTTAGCCAAGGCTAATCGGCTGTGGTTGGCGTTAGCTTCCGCAGCAGTTACTTAAACCGTGATGAAGTTGTTGTTGCTTGGTTGCACCGGTTTTATAGGCCGTGAATTGGTGCCGCTCTTAGCTGCAGCTGGCCATCAACTCACCCTCGTAAGCCGCAGGGGGAATCCAGCTGCTGATTTCATTCGCTGCAATCCAGCCCTTGCTGAAAGTTGGCAGCCAGGATCAGCTCTAGCTGAGGCCCTAAACCAGGCGGAGGGGGTGGTGAACCTGGCGGGGGAGCCGATTGCCGAACAACGCTGGACCCCAAGCCAATGCGCGCTGCTGCGCAGCAGCCGCATAAACACCACCAAAATGCTCGCAGCGGCGATTTCAGCTAGCCCAACGCCGCCCCAGGTGCTGCTCAGTGGTTCGGCCGTTGGTTTCTATGGCAACAGCCCCAGTGCTGTGTTCAACGAAGCAAGCCCCGCCGCCGCTGATTTCCTGGGCCAACTCTGCAGCGAATGGGAAGCAGCAGCGGCGGCCATCCCCAGCAGCTGTCGTTTGGTGGTTTTACGCACTGGCATCGTGCTAGCGGCCGATGGTGGGGCCCTAGGCAAAATGTTGCCGATATTTCGGGCTGGTTTTGGCGGCCCCATCGGCTCTGGCCGCCAATGGATGAGCTGGATTCAGCGCAGTGATTACTGTTCAATAATTGCTGAGGCCCTTAGCAATGGCAGCTACAGCGGCACCTACAACGCCACTGCCCCCAACCCTGCAACGATGGCAATGTTTTGCCAGGCCCTAGGCCGGGCCCTAGGCCGCCCAAGCCTTTTGCCAGTGCCAGGGCCCCTGTTGCAATTGCTCTTGGGTGATGGTGCTGCCGTGGTGCTTGAAGGCCAAAAAGTGTTGCCTGAACGTTTGCAGCAACAGGGTTTTAATTTTTGCTATCCCGATTTAGCAGCGGCCCTCGCCGCTGCCACCAGCCCCAGCCAGCGCTAATTAATGCCGCTGCCATTAGCAGGCCAATCGCTGGCGTAAACAGCGGTTCCCATAGCCTTTGGAACAGGCTTAACGGGCCATGCACCTGGCGGGTTTCTAGGGCCACTGCCCCGAGAAACCATATGGCAGCAAGGATTACCAAAAACACATTCGCCACCAGCAGGCGATCAAGCCACAATTTCAGCGGATTTGGTTTGTTCATTCGCCCAGGGCCCTCAAGATGGCGGCGGCCATGGAGGCAGTGCCCCCCGCGCTGCCCAAGCGCTTTTTGCCCTCCTCCCGCCAAATGCTTTGTTGGGCTGCATTTGGTTTTTCGATTAGATCAAGCAATAAATCAAGCGATTGCTCAAGGGTATGGCTTGCGCCCACCGCTCCGGGGGCGCAAAACACAGCCGGGCCCAGCAAACGGCGTTGGGCTTCGGCAAAGCCTGCCGTGAATTGGGGTCCATGGCCTGCTAATTGCAACACCGGTTTTCCTAATCCCACCGCCTGTTCCGTGGCGGTGCCAGCCATCGATAGGGCAACGCTGCATTCAGCAAGCACTTGATTGAATTTGCCCCAACAGAGTTCTACTGCTAGCCCTTGCCATTGCAAAACCTTGCCATTGCAACTCCAGCCCCGGCCCTTAGCCAATTGCGCCACGGCTGTGGCATCAAGTTCTGCCACAAGGGCCGCCTGGAAGCACCAGTTGCCAGCCCTGCTTGGCAATAGCTCCAGCAACTTCAACATCAATTCCAAGTTATTGAGCGCCTCCGGCAAACGACTGCCCGGCAATAGGGCCAGCTGCTGCTTGTTGTTTGATGCATTGGCATTAGCCAACACCTTTTCCATAAATGGATTACCGAGGAATTGCACACTTCTGCCCAATTGCTGGCTGAGGTCAATAGCAGTGAGTTCATCACGGCTGAACACTGCCTTAAAGCGTTTGCTTGCTAAGCAGACACCACAGGGCCAAGGCAGCCGCAACCTGCCTTCGTAGTGGCTGGAATAGGCAACTAGATAGGTGGCAACTGGTTTACCCAAAAGCCAACAAAGCAGCACCGGGATCACATCACCCACCACCACCAGGCCATCGGCCCGCTGCGCTTCCTGCCATAGCCGCAGGCTGCGTTTAAGCAAATAAAACACCTGCCCCTGCAAAATTTCTGCCCACCTGCCGGCGGCGCTGGTGTAACCCAAGCCGCCGGTGCTGTAGCTGCGGGTGCTGCCTAGCACCGGAATTCTTGCCGTTAGGTAGGGGGTGCCATCACCCACCAAGGGCAAAGCTGCCACCTCTGCACCCTGCTGTCGCAGGGCCTGGGCCAGGAGGGCGCCGCTGAGATCTTCCCCATGGCCATTGCTTACCAGCAGCAGGCGCATCTCAAGCAGCCAGCCAGGCTTTTACTTTTTCTAAGGCAGGCCAGCCTGGTTTGCGCTGTAAGCCATCGGCGATGGAAGCCTCCAGTTCGCGGCTCAATTCAGGCGAAAAGGCCATCACCCGTTTCACTAATTCAATGTGTTCCCGCACCCCTTTGGCGCCGTTTTCCAGCATTGCAAGGCTGAGGTTGATGCGGGCTTGGGGATCTTGTGGATTGATTTTTACAGCGGTTTTAGCTGAATGAAGCGCATCTTCCACTTCCGCATTTAGCAGTTGCAGCCAGGCAAGGCAGGTCCAGCCGGCTGCTTGGCGGGGGGCCTGCTGGGTGATCTCTTTAAAGCTTGCGATCACTTGCGGCAGAGGCGCACCGTTTTGGTAGCTGCTGAGCGCCTGCTCAAAGGTGGAAGCCCCGTTAGTTGCGTTCATGGATCGCCCGGCAATTGTTCACTGTTCTAAACGGCAAATGAACTGCCGCACTAGGGGTGCTAGTTCTTCGCTTAGCTCACCTAAATCTCGCCCGGCAATAGCCATGGCCGCATGGATGCGGCTGGGATCAATGGCTTCGTAGTCGTGAACGAGTCGATTGCGTAAACCAGCCGCAGGCACCAGCCGTTGGGCAAGGGATATGGAAATCAAGCCTTTCTGGCCAGCCAGCAAAAAAGTGTCGGCATAGGTTTGCGGTTTGCTTTGAAAGCTCTGAACTAATAGATGTTGAAGCAGATCACTTGCTGCTTCCACACTTAGATGAAGCAAACGTTCCACCAGCAGTTGTTGGCGCCGATCAATTAAAAATTCATCTAGGGAGGTGTTTGCTTCAGCGCTCAATAAATCAAGCAACTCAAGCAAATGTTCGTATTTGCGTTCAAGAACAACTTTTTTCAGGGGGCTCATGCTGCTGGGGTGAGCCTTTCTTGCGAAAGTTTTGTTTGGCGGCGCTCCCAATCTGCCCATTGCCTGATCGCCCGCGAACAGAAGTTCATAAATAAACCGGGCTGCCTTTCAAATAAAAGCTTGCCATCTTCTGCCACCATCCTTTGCAGTAGATAAGAAGCTTGATCTAAATCAATTAGATCAATCGCATCACTTGAGCAAGAAATGGTTTCAGCAAGCACTTGATCTAGCTCCAGCAGCCGCATCGGTCCTTGGGGGTAATTGTTAAACCGAATGGCTAAATCCCAGTCGCTGTTGTTGCTGTGGTCACCCCTGGCCCGTGAGCCAAATAAAACAACCAAGTCAACGTCTGCGGGTATATCCATTGGGATATCCATGAATTAAACGGCAAATGAACTGCCGCAGCCGCAGGTTTGGGTGGCATTGGGGTTGCTGAAATTAAAACCACCACCGATCAAAGCTGAGGAAAAATCCAGTTGCATCCCATAGATGTAGAGCAGGCTTTTGGGATCGCAGATCACTGTGAAGGCAGGTGCACCGGCTGGTTCATAGAGATAGCTTTCGTCATCAGCTTGCTTTTCGGCGGCAGAGATGAAATCCATGGTGTAGCTCATGCCACTGCAGCCGCCTGAGCGCACCCCCACCCGCAAAACCTGGTCGCCCCCCTGTTGTTGCATCAAGGCAGCCAGCTGCTTCATGGCTGCGGCGGTGATCAAAATGCCCTTGCCATCAACACCTGTGTGGGTTTGGGGGCTGGCTAGCTCAGTGGCCATGCGGATTTGTTGGTTATGTTGTTGCTAACTCTAGGCAAAGCCACCAACAGGGGGCAGCTTTGCTCCATAGAGTTAGGAAACTGCAGGAGTTATTGGTGCGGGTTGCCATCGTGGGGTCGGGGTTGGCGGGGCTTTCAGCGGCCGTTGATCTGGTAGATGCCGGCCATCAAGTGGACATTTATGAGGCTCGGCCATTCATGGGCGGCAAGGTGGGCAGCTGGGTTGATCCAGATGGCAACCACATTGAGATGGGCCTGCATGTGTTCTTTTTTAATTACGCCAATCTTTTTGCCTTGCTGCGCAAAGTTGATGCTTTCGATAATCTATTACCAAAAGACCATACCCATTTATTTGTTAATCGCGGCGCAGATTTAAGGGAGTTGGATTTTCGTTTTGCTTTGGGGGCACCATTTAATGGGCTCAAGGCATTTTTCACAACGCCTCAATTAAATTGGCTCGATAAACTACGCAACGCCCTCGCTTTAGGCACCAGCCCAATTGTGCAAGGTTTAGTAGACTATGAGGGGGCAATGCGAACGATCCGCGAGTTGGATCGCGTTAGTTTTAAGCAGTGGTTTGTGGGCCATGGCGGCAGTGAAGAAAGCATCAAAAGAATGTGGAATCCAATTGCCTATGCCCTCGGTTTCATCGATTGCCAGGCGATATCAGCCCGCTGCATGCTCACTATTTTTTTGATGTTTGCCACTAAAACAGAAGCATCAAAATTGAATTTGCTCAAGGGCTCACCCCATCGCTGGTTAACGGGGCCAATCCTCGACTACATCACCGCCCGCGGCGGCAAATTGCATCTACGCCATCGGGTAATTGAAGTGCAATTTGATCAAACAAGCTCCCCGCAAAACCCCGAACCAATAACAGCGGTAAGCGGCTTACAACTCAATACACCCAGCGGTGACATCAGCGTGCAGGCCGATGCCTACCTAGCCGCTTGTGATGTGCCGGGCATTCAAAAATTAATACCGCCGGCTTGGCGTAGATGGCCCATGTTTGAGCGTATCTATAAGTTGGAGGCGGTGCCAGTTGCCACGGTGCAATTGCGCTACAACGGTTGGATAACTGAATTGGGTGATGGAGCTGAAGCCGTTGCAAAACGCAGCGATCTTGCCAAGCCATCGGGGCTGAATAATTTGCTCTATACGGCTGATGCTGATTTCAGTTGCTTTGCTGATTTAGCCCTTGCTAGCCCGGAGGATTATCGCAAGCCTGGTTTGGGTTCGTTGCTCCAATGTGTATTAACCCCCGGCGATCCTTGGATCCCTAAAAAAATAGAAGAGATCGTTGCCCACACCGATAACCAAGTGCGCCAATTGTTTCCCTCGGCCGCACCTTTGCAATTGGTGTGGAGCA
Source organism: Synechococcus lacustris Maggiore-St4-Slac (assembly GCF_024345595.1). Taxonomy (NCBI): domain Bacteria; kingdom Bacillati; phylum Cyanobacteriota; class Cyanophyceae; order Synechococcales; family Synechococcaceae; genus Synechococcus; species Synechococcus lacustris. Next base: position 12,984 of record NZ_JAGQBK010000016.1, read on the forward strand.
ATGTGGTGAAGCTAGCCCAATCCCTTTATCGGGAAGCGCCTGGGATGGATCCCTACCGGCCAGATCAGCAAACGCCAGTGGCTAACTTCTTTTTAGCCGGCAGCTACACCAAGCAGGATTACATCGATTCCATGGAAGGGGCCACCATGAGTGGCAGATTGGCAGCAGCAAAAATTCTTGGCCACTAGGCCAACCACAAGCAAACCACCTATCCCTTCACGGAGATCCCATGGGCCGTTGGCTCGAGCACAGTGTTACCACCAGCATTAGGGCCCCCGTAGATCAGGTGTGGGTTTTATGGAGCGACCTGGAGGCAATGCCCCTCTGGATGCGTTGGATTGAATCGGTGCAAACCCTCGATGATCCAAACCTCACCGAATGGACCCTGGCGGCCCAAGGTTTTCGTTTTCAATGGAAGGCACGCATCACCAATCGGGTGGAAGCCCAGCAATTGAATTGGGAATCGGTGAAGGGATTACCAACAAAGGGTGCTGTGCGTTTTTATCCCGAGGGCCCCGCACTTACGGCCGTGAAATTAACCGTTAGCTATGAATTGCCAGGGGTGCTGGCGCCCTTGATGGATTCAGCCATGTTGGGAGGCTTAGTTAGTAAGGAATTACAGGCAAATTTGGATCGCTTTCGTGATTTAGTGGAAGAAAGGGCTGGCGCTAGATAAGGTGCCGGCAGTTGCAAAACTAAAGCTGAAACGCTCACTGCCGTTTGCTGCATTGTTTTGCGTAGCTGCCATAGCTGGCTGCGTTAATAATCCCCGCACTGATAGATCAAATACTTCCTATAAAGATCCTCTGCCTCCTTTGCCCCAAGCACCGGTGCCAGATCCACGTTTTACTGCACTACCAAAAACCGCCGAAGTTTTAGCTGCGCTGCCGAGTGGCCGGATTGATCCATTTGCGCCACCGGCATTAGCAATAGATAAAAGTAAAAACGGCAAAGCTCCGCTTAAGCCCCCCAGTTTGCAATTCACTGGTGTTGCCTTAACCAATCGGGGCGGCCCCCAGGCTTTTGTTGCCTTTAATAGTGAAAGTGGTGCTGTTAGCCCCGGTGATCAAGGCGGCGCTGCCATTCCTTGGTTACCGCCTGGGTGGCGCGTAATCAGCATCAACGTGCAGCAGGGCCAATTGGTTTTAGGTAATGGGCCCCAACGCTTTCCCTTCCAACTTTGATAGGGCGCTCCGGCAGGCTTCCACTAAACCTTCAAGGTCGTGGGGATCGGCCTCACTATCCACCCGGCCCAATAATTCCCTGCAGGCATTACTGGTTTGGGGGCCAATTGATATCACCGCTAAGGGTTCAAGTAAAGCCAGCCAACTGCTGCCTAAAGCTTGTTGCAACAAGCTCACGCTATGGCGCACGGTTTTAGCACTGCTAAAGCAAATCGCTTGGGCCTTGCCCTCCAATAGGGCAGCGCTGGTGGCCGCTGGCATGGAGCTGGGGCAGCGGGATTCATAGGCGGCCACCTCCACCACCCTGGCGCCAGCTTCACCAAAGGCTTCCGCCAAGATGCTGCGGCCACCGCTTTGCACCCGCGGCAGCAGGATCCTTTGGCCCCATACACCCACAGGAAAATTTTCCAGCAAGCTGTCTGCCACAAAATCGGGGGGCACAAAATCAGCCGCTGCACCGATCTGTTCCAAAACAGCGGCCGTTTTACGGCCCACGGCCGCCAGCCGCACCCCAGGGGGGCGGCTGGCAAGGGATTTGCCCTGATGCTGCAACCTGGCCTCCAGTGCTTCCACACCATTGGCGCTGGAAAATACACACCAATGGAAACTATCCAGTTCCGTTAAGGCATCATCCAAGGGGCCTAATTCGTCTGGCGGGCCAATAACTAGGGCCGGTAGATCCAACACTTGGGCGCCAGCTGCTTCAAATAGGGCGCGGGAGCCACCCAGCTGTTGTTCAGCCCGGGTTAGCACCACCGTGGCCTTCAACTCAGGCCGCATCCAATTTCACCAGTTCACCAGCTTTGGCAGCCAGTTCCCTTGCTTCCTCTTGCCTGCCTTGGCTAAGCAATAGGCCGATCGCCGTTAGAAAGCTTTGGCGGGCAGTTTCAAAATTGCCGCCTAGTAGCTGGGCAGCCCCAAGGTTTTGATGGATTTCTGGGTTGTTTGGCGCCAACTCAAGGGCAGTTTCGTAGGCCTCTAGGGCGCCGGCGATGTTGTTTGCTTTGCGGCGAATTAAGCCGAGGTTGTACCAACCAAGTGCCACCTCCGGTGCCTGGCGGGTGGCGGCCTCGGTGTGGCTGGCAGCCTCTTCTAATTTGTTTTGACGCAGCATTAACGCCCCCAAATTGAGGCGGGCACCAATGCTGAGCCGGGGATTCAAAGGTTCGTTTAGGGCGGCGCGGTAATGCTGTTCCGCCCTAGGTAAATCGCTTTGGGAGTAGGCAATACCCAGGTGCAGTTGCAGCTCATAACGCTCTGAACTCTGCCCCTCGCTGCAGTGCGCTAAGCCCTGCTGCAGCAGGGCAATGCCCCGCTCGATGGCGCCGCTTTCAATTTCTAATCCGCCCAATTTGGCGCAGGCATAGGGATCGCCAGGGTGGGCGGCCAGTTCTGCTTCCATGGCCTGCCGTAGCCGTTCTGCCTTATGGCCTGCCACCAGGTTTTCCAATTGGTAACCGCTGTGCACAAGCGCTGGTTCAGGGCAATCCACCACCCGCCATTGGGGTTCTGTTTGCAGCAGCTTTTCAACGCTGTCGTCGATGGAGGCGTGATAAGCGCGATTCCAGTTGAGAGCTGGATGGCGTTTAAACAGGCGGCTCACTGAGGAATAGGGGGATTGGGCTGCCCCTGCCTCAAAGCGCAGCAGATTTATCACCAACACATCCGGTTGGGCCATCAGCGCCTGCAAAGGTGCTTTGGCATCGCTCAGTAGGAATTCATCGGCATCCAACACCAACACCCAATCGCCCTGCACTAATTCCAGGGCCCGGTTGCGGGCAGGGGCAAAATCCCCTGGCCATTCGATTGTTTCCACCCTGGCGCCAGCTTCACTGGCAATCGATTTGGTGTTGTCGGTGGAGCCTGTATCCAACACCAGCAGTTCATCGCAAAAGCCCGCCACGCTGGCTAAGCAGCGGCCGATTTGCGCCTCTTCGTTGCGGGCGATCATCGAGAGGCTGAGCATGGCCGCAGTTGCCCAATGGGTGCCCGCAAACCTTAATACCCCCCTAATTCGTGAAGCCCCCCTCATGGCGGGCGGCCCCAAGGCCAAGGGCTTCCAGGGCCAAAGCTTGCGCCCCTGGCATTTGACCCGGGCTATGGGCAGCGGGCAGGTTTTTGGGTAGCAGTTGCTGCAGTTCTTGCCATAGGTAGGGGCTGCCATACACCACTAGCCCCGCCAGTTTTTGTTGCTTCAGAAGGGTTTGCACCACTTCAGCCCAATAGCCATCAGCGCCAGCGCTGCCGCGGAATGGGTTGCCCCGCACAAACAGCTGCAGCAGCACGGGGCCTGGCGCTAGGGCCTCAAGGTTTAAGGGTTGGCTGCGGCCATCGATCAAGGTGGTTTTAAAGCCAGCTGCCTCAGGCCTCAGCAGGGCAGGTGCTGCCAGGGGTAAGGGGGCACAGGCGAGGCTGCTGTCTACCCGAATTAGATTTACGCCAGGCCCTTGAAGCCCCTTGCTGCCCTGCTGCTGCAGGCTTAATTGCAGTAGTTCTTGGGCTAGGGCCCCGTGGGGTGCCTGTAAGTGAGCCAGGCTTGCCAAAGCCGCCGCTGCATCGATGCCTGTTGGGCGGCAGCGCCCTAGGGCAGATTGGCGCCTTTGAATGCTTTGCTCAAGCCGTTCTTCGCTCCAACGGCCTGTTATGCAGCCCTGCTCTAGGGCATCAAGGGCAGCAGCAGCATCAGCTGGCATCAAGATCAAATCAGCGCCTGCTTCAAAGGCCAGGGCCGCCGCTTCACCCGGGCCGTAGTGGTTGGTGATCGCTTCCATCACCAATGCATCGGTAACGATCAAACCGTTAAAAGCCAATTCCTGCCGCAATAATTGGCTTAACACTGCCCCTGAGAGGGTGGCGGGGCGCTCGCGATCGAGGGCTGGCAATTGCAGGTGGGCCGTCATCACGCTGGCAACATCGGCGCCGATGGCAGCTCGAAATGGCACAAATTCCAATTGCTCCAGGCGTTCGCGGCTGTGGAGTAATTGCGGCAGCTGCAGGTGGGAATCCTGGTTGGTATCCCCATGGCCAGGGAAATGTTTGGCGCAACCGAGCACCCCTTCCCCCTCTAGCCCCTGCAAAAAAGCACAGCTAAGGGCTGCTGCTGCGGCAGCTGTTTCCCCCCAGGCACGCACATTGATAACAGGATTAGCTGGGTTGTTATTCACATCACAAACGGGCGCCAGCACCCAATTGAGCCCGATGATTTGCGCCTCGCGGCCGGTGCAGCGTCCGTAGGCTCGGGCTAGGGCTTCGGCCCTTTGGGGTTCCGCCTGCCATAGGGGCGCTAGGGCCAGAGGTGGCACAAGCCAAGTGGCGCCTTCAAAGCGTTGGCCAACCCCCTCTTCCACATCGGCGCAAAGCAATAAACGGTTTTGCGCCGCTGATCCAGCCCATTGCTGTAACTGGCGGCAGCGCAGGGCTAAATCGGCGCTGCTGCCGCCGAGCAAGATCACCCCACCAACCCCTTGGCTGAGCAAATATTGCAATTCGGCATTAGCAAGTTCCCAGCGGGGATAGCGCCTTTGGCTATCGCTGCTAAAACCACTCGCCCTTAACACCAATAGCTGGGCCAGCTTGCGGCGCAGGTTCATGGCTCCTCTTGTTCTTGGCGGGCCTCAGCTAAACGATTTAGTAAACCCAAAACCTCCACCCCCTCGGCTAGGCCTTTGTCGTGGTGGAACACCAGTTCAGGGGTGCGGCGCATATTCAACCTGCGGCTTAATTCACCGCGCAGATAAGGAGCGGCAGAGCGCAAACCCTCCATGGCCTCCTCCTGCTCATTTTTGCTGCCGTAGATGCTCACCGAAACCTTGCAATGCTGCAAATCTCCGGCCACCACCACCGTGGTGATACTCACCATGCCCTGGGAAACCCGTTCATCGCGCACGCCAGTGCGCAGCAGTTCACTCATTTCCCTACGGATTAGGGAAGCAACCCGTTCCACCCGCCGTCCCTGGGCCATCTCTATGCCCCTGGTACTGGGGTAACCATCGCATGCAGCACTAATGCAAGGCTGATGCCACCGCTCACCACGGCCCCCACCAAAGCAATCGCTGTTACGGGGTTACTGGTGCGGGCAAGCAAAGGGGCGAATACTGAATCAGCAACGCCAAGCCCCAGGGCAATTAAATACCTGGGGTAGCGGGTCACATTTACGAAAAAATCCCTCACGGCGCGCTCGGTAATGCAATGAAATCATTTCCAGTTTGCCGCTCCAGCAGCAAGGTGGAAGAACTGGTGGCAACGGCCCCTGGACGCAGCCCTGCTTCCGGTGGTGGATAACGGGCTTGCCACTGCTCCACGGTGATGTGGTTTTGATCGCTGCGGCTGAATTTGCTCAGAATTTCGATTCGGCTGAGGCGTGGCGGTAGCTCAGGCCGCCGCAGGGTTTGCAAACTCAATTCATCAGCCAAAAAAACGATTGGGCTAATGCTCTCGCTGCCACGCCCTTGAACGCTGGTTTCAAGCGATAAACCATCGCGCAAGCGCGTTAGTTGCCGGTTGGGATTGTTGGGGTCGTTTTCAACTGAAAGCAATTCATCCCCCAGGCTTAATTTGGCAACTGCAGTGGCATTGGCAGCCCGATTGCCCACCACCAAGCCATCGCTGCGGCGTTTAAAGCAAACGGTTGCTTGGCTGCCATCGGTGCTTGTGAGTAGCCAATTACCTTCAAGCCACTGGGGGTATTCCAGATCCGTTTGAGCTGGCCTTGTTAGGGGAGCCGGCAGCGACCAATCGGGCCAGGCCAGCAGCCTTTGCTCTAGAGCGCCCCCCAGCGGTAGCAATAGGGCCAAGATGAATGCCAACGGGCCGCTAAACATGTCTGATCCCTTGATTCGGGCCTTAGATCATTACGTGGTGCTTGATCCAATCGAGGGTGAGCAGATCCTTACGGCCGCCGAAACCCTGGCGTGGCTTGAATTGCAATTAAGCCGTTTGGAGCAATTGCCCGAGGATTTAGCGGCGCTTCCTAATGGCACCGCCCAGGCGGAACGGTTGCTGGATACCGCCTGCGCCTTGGAGTTGGAGCCTGGATTCACGGTGCAGTGGTTTGCGGTGCGCCTGGAGGCTTGAGCACCCCTGGTAAGGCAGCCAATATTTTGCTGGCTAGAGCCTTGGGATCGCAGTTGCCCGCTGCGATTTGCAGGTCGGCCTGGGCATAGAGGTGTTCGCGGTCCTGCAGCAAATTAATTATTTGCTCTTTGGGGTTTGCCTGTTGCAGCAGAGGGCGATCCCCGGGTTGGGCCTCCAGGCGCTCCAATAGCTGGGCTGGTTCCACCTGTAGCCACACCACTAAACCCTGGCGCAGGGCACCCCAATTTGTGGTTGTGGTTACCACGCCACCACCGGTTGCCACCACAAGCGAATGCCATTGGCTGATCTGCTGAAGCACCTCCCCTTCCAATTGGCGAAAGCCGCTTTCACCTTCTGTTTTGAATATTTCACTGATGGAGCAGCCGGCGGCGGCGGCAATCACCCCATCGGCATCGATAAAGCGATAGCCCAACAACTCTGCAAGGGCAGGGCCAACGCTGCTTTTACCGCAACCCATCATGCCGATTAGGTAGATGTTGATGCCTTGAAGTTGTTGTTTCAGTGGCAGGCTGGGATCCTTAGAATGCATGGGCTTTAGAGCCTTAACAGTGGCAGCACAGGTGAATGGGCATGCTGCCACGGCTGATCTTGCCCCCCACGGGCAGGGCAGGGCTTGTGTGATCACCCGTAGGGCCTGTTTCAGCGCTAGCCATCACTATTGGCTGCCGGAACTGGATGGGGCAGAAAATAAACGCCGCTTTGGCCCCTGCAGCCAGGCGCCTGGCCACGGACACAACTACGAACTAATTGTGTTTATGGAAGGGGTGCTAGATGCTGATGGCATGGTGCTCAACCTTTCTGAGGTGAAGCATGCCATTCGCGCAGAGGTAACGGATCCCTTGGATTTCCATTGCCTAAACAACACTTGGCCTGAATTTGCCGTGGAGCAAAGGGCAGAGGCGGCCCTGCCCACCACCGAGTGGTTGCTTCATGCCATATGGCAACGCTTGCAACCCCTGCTCCCCCTTAAGGCCCTACGCCTTTACGAACAACCAACCCTTTGGGCCGATTATCTCGGTAATGCAATGGAAGCTTTTCTCACGATCCGCACCCATTTCTCCGCTGCCCATCGCTTAGCGCGGCCGGAGTTAAGCCAGCAAGAAAATGAACAGATTTACGGAAAATGCGCCAGGCCCCACGGCCATGGCCATAACTATTTTCTTGAAGTAACCGTGCGGGGACAGATCGATGCCCGCACTGGCATGGTTTGTGATTTAGCGGCATTGCAAAAGCTGGTGCAGGATTTAGTTGTGGAACCTTTTGATCACACTTTTTTAAATAAAGATGTGCCGTTTTTTGTTGATTGTGTGCCCACAGCTGAAAATATTGCCCTGCATATATCCGATCGTTTAAATCAACCAATTGCAGCGATTGGAGCGGCGCTGCATAGGATTCATTTGCAGGAAAGCCCAAATAATGCAGCTGTTATTTATGCAGAAGCAGCGCTGGTGTGAGCCTGCGCTTAGTGCTGGCCCTAAGCCTGGATGGACGCCTGGCGCCACCCCAGGGGGGAGCAGCCCAGTTGGGGGGCAGCGCTGATCGCAGATTGTTGGAGGAAGCGCTGGCTTGGGCTGATTGCTGCTTGATCGGCGCTGGCAGTTTGAGGGCCCACCGCAGCAGCTGTGTAATTCACCAGCCTGATTTGCTACAGCAAAGGTTGAGCCAGGCCAAACCAAGCCAGCCGCCGCTGATTGTGGTGAGCCGCAGTTGCACGCCGCCTGGCTTTGATCCCGATTGGCCTTTTTGGCAGCAACCCTTTAGCCGCTGGCTGCTGGCGCCATTTGAAACCAATCCAGCGCCGCTGCCAGATGGCTTTGAACGCTTGTTGCGCCTGGGCCCGTGGGCTGGCTTAAAGCAGCAATTGGCGGCTGAGGGCCTTAAGCAAGTGCTGCTGTTGGGGGGGGCTCAGTTGGCGGCTGCCCTGTTGCAGGCGGATCAGGTGGATGAATTGCAGCTCACAATTTGCCCGCTGCTTTTGGGTGGTGATAAGCATTGGTTGCCAGCTGGATTTGAATTGCAACCCCAGCGCTGGCAATTGCTGGAACAGCGGCCCATCGCTGGTGGAGAGCTGTTAGTGAGATATCAAATTCAGCGAAGCGGAAATTGTTGATCCCAGCTGGGGCGGGCCGCATCCATTAATTTGCTAATACAAGTTGCTGCCACCTGCATACTCACGGGGCCTGGCTTACCAGCTAAAGCCTCTGCTGCCACCTGCAGCATGCTGCCATTGCGTTCAATCTCTTGCACAACGCAAACACTGGCGGGCCTTGCGATATCGCTGCAAAGCCCCTGCAACCCAGATAAACCGTTTTCAGCTTTACCCAAAGCTTTTAAACATTCGCGGGTCATGTGGGCTTCCACTTGGGGACGCACAAGGCTGAGCAAACTGCCGCCGCCAAAACCAGGCAACTGCATAAACAGAATTGGGATTTGCAAAACCATTAAAAACATTTTTACTAATCCCCAATTGGGCGCAGCTTGTTTTGATCATCGCGCAATCCCGCAGGGAACGGCAATCTGATTAGCTTTTGCAGAAGCTCCTAGGCCAACTGTGACGCTGGATTCAGCATTGGAGGCCCGCTGGCACCGCCAACTGGCCGAAATACCCCAGCAGCAATGGGATCAGTTGGTGCAGCAATTTGAATTGCCCTTCTACCGCTGGCATTGGCTGGAGGCGCTGGAGCGCTCCGGCAGCATTGAATCAAAACAGGGTTGGCAGCCATGCCATCTCAGCCTGTGGCGTGCTGATGCACTGATTGCAGTAGCGCCCCTCTACCTAAAGGGCCATAGCTATGGCGAATTTGTGTTTGATCAATCCTTTGCCCAGCTGGCAGGTCAGCTGGGTTTGGCCTACTACCCAAAATTGGTGGGAATGAGCCCCGTTAGCCCCGTATTGGGTTATCGCTTCTTTTTTGCATCTGGGGAAAACCCCCAGGAGTTAACAACGCTGCTGCTCGAATTAATCGATCGCTTTTGCGAACGCAATAAATTATTGAGTTGTAATTTTTTATATGTTGATCCTAATTGGCAGCCCTATGCAGAAGCTGCTGGTTGCAGCAGTTGGTTGAATCAACAAAGCCTATGGAGCAACCCAGGCTATAAAGATTTTAATGGTTATTTAGCTAGCTTTAATGCTAATCAACGGCGTAATATAAAGCGGGAAAGGAAGGCGGTGGCGGCCGCAGGTATTGTGATTACGCCATTAAGTGGTGATGCAATAACACTGCCCTTGTTGCAAAGAATGCATCGCTTTTATGAAGACCACTGCCGCCGATGGGGCATGTGGGGTAGTAAGTATTTAACCGAAGATTTCTTTATATTAGCAGCGCAGCAATTAAGTGAATATCTGGTTTTATTTAGTGCCCATCCCCAAGAAGCTGATCCATATAAGCCCCTGGCGATGAGCCTATGCGTGCGGGAGGGTAATAGTTTATGGGGGCGTTATTGGGGTTCAGATCTAGAGCTTGAGAATTTACATTTTGAGGTTTGTTATTACGCGCCTATTGAATGGGCCATCGCTGAGGGTATTCAGCAGTTTGATCCAGGGGCCGGCGGTAGCCATAAACGCCGCCGTGGTTTTGTGGCACGGCCCCATGCCAGCTTGCACCGTTGGTATGAACCGCAATTTGCTGGGTTGATAAAACGCTGGCTGCCGCTCGCAAATGGGCAGCAGCTCCAGGAGGTGGAAGCGATTAATGCTGAATTGCCCTTTAGTGCTGGGGTAATACCGCTCCAGGGGCAGAATGGACCGATATCGAGCAGCAGCCATGGCAACATTTAGCCCAGAGGAGCGCATGCGCTTAGATGCACAGCTATCCCAGCGAACGATTCAACTAGATCCCAACGGCTATGTGTTGATCAAGCTCGATCGCGAGAAGGGAGAACTAATCGTTGAATGGTTTAGCAATGGCATCAATGAACAGGGTTTAGCAACCAACCCTGAAACCGGCGAAGTATTGGCATGCAAAGGCAGTGCCCCCCGGGAGCCAATTAAAATATTTAAGGGTAGAAGTGCTAAAGAATTAGGTATTGCCTTAACTGAAACAAATGAGCAACTATTTATTTCCAAATTAGACCATGCCCTATACATAGGCCGTGAGCTACAGCGGGCGGAAGCCTGCTTGGAAAATGGTAAAGATTATGTGCAGGATTAAACAGTTTGCAGCTCGCGATTACTTTCACTGTTGGCTTCTGTTGCGCTAACCGCTGGCTCAAGTGGTAGGGCTGCCATTTGATCTTGGATTTCCTTAGTTACAACACCGCGATATTCTTGGAAGTGTTCATTGTGGGCAAGTACCACGAGGAATTGCTCAAGCAGTTTTGGATTGCGCATGGCGATAATCGCAAGCGATTTCCAGAAGCGGAAGCGGGTATTGCGTTTGAAACCTTGGCGCCACACAACAATCGATAGTGCCCTTATGTCTGTGAGGCTAGGCAAGCTGGATTGATCGGATTTTTCTGCTTTATAGAAAGCGTGCCAGCGGGGTTTACCCATCTTTAGGTAGTAGTGGGTAACACGATCTATGTAGGCATTTGGTTCATAGAGTTGGCAAAATGCTTGTACGTATTCATTGGCAATTTCACGAATCGGCCGTGTGGGCACAAAATTCAATAGGTTGGTTTGATTCACGCCTTTAGCGTCTGCTTTTTCTTGGATTAAACGCCCTTCTTTCTCAAGCCGATGCCATAGGCCTGTGTTTGGTAGGGCTTGCAACATGCCCATCATTGCCGCTGGTATGCCAGTGAGGCTCACAAAGCGCACAATGCGATCACCGGCGCCAGCCTGTTCACCATCAAAGCCAATGATGAAACCTGCCATCACGCGAATGCCATAGGAGGTGATGCGATCAACCGCTTCCTCCAGGGAACTGCGGGTGTTTTGATGCTTTCCCGCCACCGACAAACTCGCCTCATCTGGAGTTTCAATGCCAAGGAAAACCGATTCAAAGCGGCACTCGGCCATCAATTGCAGCAGCTCCTCATCAGCTGCGAGATCCACCGATGCTTCTGTTGCAAAACTGAAGGGATAACCCCTTTCACTGAGCCATTCGCGCATGGCGGGCAGCAGCAACTTGGCATTGCGCTTATTACCGATGAAATTATCGTCTACTAAAAAGATCGAACGGCGCCAGCCCAAGTCGTATAGCGCTTGCAGTTCAGCTATTAATTGCTCAGGATTTTTGGTGCGTGGTTTGCGGCCATAAAGCACGATGATGTCGCAAAATTCGCATTGAAATGGGCAGCCCCGAGAGAACTGCACACTCATGGAATCGTAGGCATCAAGCTCAAGTAGATCAAAGCGTGGAACCGGGGTGGAAGTTACATCTGGTTTTTCGCCATTTGAACTAAACCTGCCGTTGGTGTCACCCCGTTCAATTGCTTCGATAAACATCGGCAGGGTGATCTCCCCCTCATCAAGCACCTTGAAATCAGCCAGATTTAGTTCAGGGGCGTCAGGGGTGGAGCTGGCAAAAGGGCCCCCAACCGCTACGGGTAGGCCCCGCTCCTTTGCCTTGGCAATTTGAACCGCCATATCTGATTTCTGCACGATCATTCCGGAGATCACCACCAGCTCCGCCCAGTTCCACTCCTCTTCCGTTACCTCCCTCACATTGCGATCCACCAGCTTCATCTGCCATTGCTGCGGCAGTAGGGCAGCAACCGTTACTAAACCCAAAGGTGGCAAGAGCACCTTGCGGTTAACCAACTCCAGGATCTTTTCGTAGCTCCAGAAGGTTTTGGGGAACTCTGGATATACAAACAGGGTGCGCATGGCAGCAACTAGCGCCTTAGTGGTGAAACCTTAGTCGGTTTGATCGCTATCCAGCTCCGCTTCTGCTGTAATAGTTGCTTAATTGAGCTGCCGCCATGGGTATCGCCTTCTATTTTGGCTTTCTAGCTGCTGGTTTAACCGCTGCGGTGGTGCTCACCAAGCTGCTGAAGGGAATCAAGCTGATCTGAGCGCAGTGCTAATCGGCCAGCACTAGTTTTTGCTTGCCGTGGCGCCACAGTTCAGCCATCGCAAGCCCCAGGCCAATGGTTCCAAGCAGGGCGCAGCACCAGCTGAGGCCCCATTCCATTGTTATGCCAGCTGCCAGCAGGCCACTGAGGCCGCCGCCGCCAAGAAATGCGATCTGGGCAAGCCCCGCCATGCGCCCCCGCAATTGGGGTGGTGCCCCCACTTGGCAGATCAAATTTGCACCCGATAGCAGCACTGCCGTGCCGGCGCCAATGGCGAAGGCCATCGCCAAACTCCACAAGGGTTGGCCGCCAATGGCAAGGCCGAGTTGTCCTAAGGCTGTTACCAAGCCGCAACTACCCAAAAGCAGCCCTGGCCTTTGGCTTAACCAGAAGCTATGGCGTTGCAGCACTAGGCCGCCGCTGATGCTGCCAGCAGCCAGGATGCTGGTGAACAAGCCCAAATCCTGGGGGCTAGCACCCACCAATTTGAAGGCCATGTAGGGGGCTAACCCGGGGTGAAAAAATCCAACTAAACAAAACAATGCGGTGAAACCAAGCGCTTGCCTAAGCGGTATGCCACAGCCGCGCCAGGCGGCGCCAAGGCTGGTGCCCATGGCGTGGCCACTGCGTTTTTCCTGATCGCGGCGGGGGTGCAATAGCCACACCACCGTTGCTATGGGTAACAGGTAGGAGCTGGCATCAAGCAATAAAGCAAGGGAAGGGCCGGTGAAGGCCACCAGCCAGCCGCCAATCGGTGGCCCCACCAACTTGCCCACGTTGAACACCACAGAAAAACTTGTGAGGTATGCGCCAAGCTCCTGGGGGCTATCCACCAGTAGGGAGCAATATTTATTGCGGGCGGTGAGCTCATAGGCACTTGCTATGCCCACCACCAGGGTGCTCAGCAGTAGCAGCAAGGCTTGATTCAGGCCGCTGCTGATGGGGATGGCTATGGCGCCGAGGCTGCCGCCGGCCAACAGGCCCCATTGGGCCCACACCAGCACCTTTTCGCAGCCATGGCGATCGGTTACCACCCCTGCGGGGCCACTCACCAGCAAAGTTGGCAGTGATAGCAGGGCAAAATGCAGGGCCAGCACCAGGGGATTGCTGGTGCCATTCATCAACACCCAACCCTTTGCGGTGAGTCCGGCAAAGGAACCGGCGGTGCTAAGGCCTGATGCCCAAAGAAAAATTTGGCGTTGCTTACGTAGCGGCGGGTTTGATCTACCCATCAGGAACGCCTTGCGGCGTTCTTTTCGTTTTCCAGCATCGCTTCAATACCCACCACTTCCCCCTCAAGGTCATAAACGCTAGCGGCGGTAATGCGCACGGGCACCATGGTGCCCGGGGCGGCGCTAACGCCATTGCTGCCGGGGTGAATGCGCACTTCGCCATCCACATCAGGGGCAAACCTTAAGCAGCGGCCAATTAATTCACCGCTGGCTGGATTTTCCTGTTCGATCAACACATCAACGATGCGCCCCACCCAGGCGCTGTTGCATTCAGCGCTGATCTGCTGCTGGATTTCCATCAAACGGCCGCGACGCTCCTCGGCAATGGCAGCTGGCACTTGATCAGGGAGGCTGGCGGCGGCGGTGCCATCCTCCGGCGAGAAACAAAACACCCCCACATGATCGAAGCGTTGCTCTTCCACAAACTGCAGTAGGTGGTTGAAATGGTCTTCTGTTTCACCTGGAAAACCCACAATGAAGGTGGTGCGCATCACGGCATCTGGCAATTGGCTGCGGATGCGTTTAATCAATTCAGCATTAACGCCCGCCTGCCAGGGGCGGTTCATTGCTTTTAGTAGTTCTGGATGGCTGTGCTGCAGGGGCAGATCGAGGTAAGGCAACACATTTGCCACCTCGCGATAGGCGGCTAACACCTCAGGGGTAAGGCCGGTGGGGTAGGCGTAATGCACGCGGATCCAGGGGATTTCCACCTTGCCAAGGGCCCGCAGCAGTTCTGCTAGTTGCGGTTTGCCATAGAGATCAAGGCCATAGTTTGTGGTGATCTGGCTGATCAAGATCAGTTCTTTTACGCCTTGGGCCGCCAGTTGCTCAGCCTCGGCAACGATCGATTCAATCGTTCGTGAACGTTGATCACCGCGAAGTTTGGGAATGATGCAAAAGGCGCAGCGATAGTCGCAACCTTCAGCCACTTTGAGGTATGCAACTGCCTCGGAACTGGTGCGGTAGCGGGGTAGATGTTCATCGGCCACAAAGGTGGGCACGGCACTTACACGATTTACCCTTTCGCCTGCCTCCACCCGCTCGAGCACCTCAACGATGTGTTGGTAGTCGCCGGTGCCAACAATGGCGCGAGCTTCCGGCAACGACTCCAACAATTCCGCTTGGAAATGCTGGGCAAGGCAACCTGCAATCACGATTTGTTTGCCCTGTTCCGCCAGTTCCACCAAGGTGCGCACTGATTCCGTGCGGGCATCTTGGATAAATGAACAGGTGTTAACCACCACCACATTGGCTTCTGCTTCATCAGCGCTAACGCCATAGCCAGCCGCAGCAAGCAAACCAAGCATGTGCTCGGTATCAACGCGGTTCTTCTCGCAACCAAGGTGCGAGAAGGCAACTGTTGCTTTTTTGGTGATCAACCCTTCAGCGGCCATGGCAGCATCGGCCAACGTTTAAACCTAACCTTTGGCCGTTGCAACACCCTGGCAACAATTATTCGAAACGCCAACAGCCCTAATTGGGGTATTGCATCTGCCGCCCCTGCCGGGTAGCCCCCGTTGGGGTGGAGATATGGAAGCTGTAAAACGCTGGGCATTGGCTGATGCTGATGCCTACATAGGTGGAGGTGCCGCAGGCTTGGTGCTGGAAAATTTTGGTGATGGCCCATTTTTTGCAGGGGCGGTGCCAGCGGAAACCGTGGCGGCCATGGCAGTTATTGCCGCAGCGGTGGTGCCTGCCGCCCGTGGCTTGCCGGTGGGTATAAATGTGCTTCGCAATGATGGGGCAGCTGCCCTTGCAATCGCTGCGGCAAGTGGTGCCAGTTACGTGCGCGTAAATGTGCTCAGCGGCGCAATGGTTACCGATCAAGGTTTGATTCAAGGCAGGGCCGCAGAATTAATGCGGCTTAAAAGATTACTAAATATCAATGATGTGGGGATATTTGCCGATGTGTTGGTTAAACATGCCTACCCATTAGCAGCACAGCCAATGGCAGAGGCCGTGGAAGATACGCTGCAAAGGGCTGGCGCTGATGCGGTAATAATCAGTGGAGTGGCAACTGGTTCCGCCCCCTCAATGGCTGATCTTGAAGCTGCCCGCGCTGCAGCACATGGTGCGCCAGTTTTGATTGGTAGCGGATGCAATAACCAGAATGCTGCTGATATGGCACCTTTGGTTGATGGGGTAATTGTTGCTAGTTCGCTGAAGTGTGATGGCCAACTTTTTAACCCAGTAGACCTCCAGCGGGTGCGACAATTAAGGCAACTGCTTAATTAAAAACGCAGTTGCAGGCCGCCGCCCACATTCCAGAGGGGGCTGCTGCTGTAGAGCTCTGCGCCGCCTCTTGCATAGATAACGGTGTTGTTCGCAAAGGTGTAATTCAACTGGCCTTGGAGGCCAAGCCCACTGGTTGCCATCGATACTGGGCTATTGGGCACATTGCCAAGGAAACCCCGCTGCAACCAAGCCAACCTCAAAGCGGGGGTAAATAGATTTTTACCATCGCGCATGGGTGCTTTCCAAGTAACACCAAGATCTAGGCCGCCGATACTGCTATTAACTCCAGCTAAATTTAGGTTTGTGCTGCTTAATAGAAGGCTTGGTTCAAGCAGTTGGCTTTCAGAAAGTTTCCAGCGCAAGCCGCCTTGAATGGCGGCATTAAATGCATTACCGCTGCTGCTGGTGTGGTAACTACGAATGCCTATTAAATTGCTATTAAATATTTGAATTGGGCTGCTTCCAGTAACAGAGTCAATACCCAAGGCCCCATCTAAAAACCAATCTGGCGTTTGGTATTGGGCGAAAATTCCACCACCGGTTTCCTGCAAATTAACGGAGCTGGAATTAAACCATCGGATGCCACCTGCCTGGATGTTTTGTTCGGCAATCCTGCCAAAAATACCAGCTCTAAAACGAGGTGTTATGGCGTAATCAAGTTTTAACCCAGCTGAATAGCCACCTGTTAATTTGCTTGATCCATAACCATTTGTCGCAGGCAGCAGCGTGCCGCCGCTGGTGCCGCCCCAGGCCCGCAAACGCCAACCATCGCGCTCGCTGTAGTAGGCACCAGGATTATTAGCAAAGCGATAGGCCGGATCTGTGTTTATTTCAGGACCAGGGGCCACCAAATTGGCAGTGGCCGCCGGTATTTTTTGGGGCAGGGGCTCAAGCAGTTGTTGGCTGAAGATTTGCCAGTTGCTGTGGGTGGCGATGGGGGCAAGATTGGTAAAAACGCGGTTTATTTCCACCAGGGGTAATGCCGCTGCAGGGCCGCTGCTTGGCGGAGTAGGCAAAATCGGATTGGGGGTGCACACCTCACCGCCAAAGGGATCTGGGATGCAGGCGGCCCAGCTGGGCAGGGCCGAAAAACCGGTTAAAGCAAATGAAATAGCCGTGAACCCACCACTAAGTAGTCGACTGAAAATTCTGTGTTGACCCATGAATTGATCTTAGCTTGTCTGGATGTTAGCGAGTAATCCCTAATAGTCACCCCCCCGTTAGAATTTAGTATTAATACTATCTTTATAGTTGTCTTTATTTTTTGCTAATCTTCGTGGTGTAGGTTGGCTTTAGTTATTTTCAGACAGCTTGGCGCCTTTACCATCTGTAAGCCTTCTAACTACGCCCCTTAATATTCTTTATGGCGAAACAGGCACCCTTGTTCTTAGTTTAAAAGAGCAGGCGGCAACCGGTTTTTCCCCTTGGCTTGAGCTCCTGGTGCCAGCACCTAGCCAGCACCTGGCCTTTGGAGCTGCCAGTTGGGCTGGTGGCAGCCTTAATGCAAATGTGCTCAGTTTTGCTGGGCCTGAGCCCAGTGGTCCATACACCCTTAAGCACCCTTACACCGGTGAGTTGCTCAGGGGCAATAAGGGTGATCGCCTTTTAATTTGGAAACCTCCCGTTGGTAGTTATGCCGCAGATGCGCCGGCCCTTGAACTGCGGGTTCCCGTTGCGGTATCTGCCACAAACCCCACATTGGGCAATGTTGCAATACAGGCAGGGGGCGGCTACGCCCTTGGCTCTGATGCCCTCGATAACAGCAATGTAGACATTCCAGTAAAAGCTGTTTCACAGCCAGGTTTAATAATTCCCCAAGTTATTCAGCTGGATAAGGATCCACTAACCCCTGAATTTGAAACAGCTAGTGGCCCTAACTTTGCCCGTAAATGGCAATTAAATATTGATGTGGCCGCCGGCCAAACCCTTAAGGATCTAAAAATCAATGATAACTTACCGCTCGGGCCAATCTATTTAGGTACCAATGCATTAGCTCAAAATTTAATTTCAGCTTCTGCACTAATAGAAAAGCAGCCAAAACTTAATGCGGCTGTTACAGCGGCGAATAATGAGCTGATTATTAATTATGGAACGGTTACTGGCTCCACTGGTGATGTTGATCTGCAGGCATTGGTATCATTTTATATTCCCCAGGTTTTAAACCAGGCAACAGCGACGCCAATCACTTTCACAAATACAGCCACACTGGCCGGGAAATGGACTAACCCGCCGCTTGGAAGCAGCGCTGATTTAGAAGTAGTTGATCAAGATCCCCAGCCTGAAACGATCACTGCAAAAGCATTGGCTATTCAAAAAACAGATGATAAACCTGAAACTTTTAGCCCTGATGGGCAAGAGCTGGCAGGGCAGGTTTTACCAGGGGAAACGATTGAATTTAAATTGGATTTTCAGATCTCAGATTATTTTGCCTTTGGTGATTTAAGTATTGAGGATATTTTGGGTGATGGGCTTAGCTACCTCGCTGGCACGGCTAAAATACAATTGCAAGAGCAGGGTGAAAGCCTCACAAATGGTGCATTTATACCCTATCTAGATCGCTATTTGGTTTCAACTAAAGACTATGAATTGGGCAAGGATAAGCTTGTTTTTAAGCTTTCAGAATGGCTAACTGGTGCCGCTCTTGCTCGGGCTGATGATGGCATATTGCAGGGTGGTTTGGTTGCAGCTAAGGCTGGTGCAACCCAGGGTTCGATTTTATTCAAGGTAAAGGTAGACGATCAATTTGTTGCGCCAAAAGCAGCAGGGTTAACAATTAAGGCTGCTGATACCCTGCGCAACGACGTAACTTTAAATGGCACCATCCATAACTACATTGCCAGTTCTGCTGGCTTTGCACCCACAAATACAATCATTAAAGATGTAAGTGCGGAAAATTTAAGAATTTATCAGCCCACTCTTGAGAAAACAATTGTTGCCCGCAATGGCCAAGCATTTGTTGCTCCCTTGCTTTTTGCCCCCGGCGATAGTATTACCTACAGGCTTAAGGCAATATTACCAACTGGTGATCTTCAAGGGGTAAGCCTAAGTGATTGGTTGCCAACCCCCGCATTCAATGTGGCCATTGATGCAATAAATTCTGTTTTTGAAAATTCTGGTAGTGGCGCTAGCCCCTCCCAACCGCCAGCTGCTGGAACATTTGCCTACGGCAGTGAACACACTGCACCTCAACTCACGAACAATCAGATCCTGGTGGGGCCCGGCACAAACCAATTAACAGCATCGCTACCAAATAGCTCCGATGTGTTAAATAAACAACAAATACTAGATATCTATTACACAGTTAAGGCAACTGCAGCTGCCATGGCTGATCGGCTATCTCAAACTAATATCTCTCAACTAACTTACACTTCCTCCGATGGCACGCAGCACAGCACTGATCTTGCAGTAGCAACAGCAGAGAACCTAGCGCCGGATCTAAAGATCCGCAAAGGGGTACTAAATAGCACTAGAGATAGCGGTTCAACCGCCGCTAGTTATACCCCCGCCCGTAATTATGGAGGTGTTGTATTTGCAGCGGCTGGAAGCACGGGCTTGCCATTTGTAAGTGGTAACTTAACTAGCGCAGCTATCAGTGAATCAGGAGGCAATGGCTCAACTGGTGCAATTAAAAATAATATTCTTAATTCCAATATCTCAAAATTAGATGCTGGAGATATTCTTCGGTATGTGATCGTAATTGAAAATATTGGCAGCAGCTATCGCGGTGCTTTTAATGTTCAAATTCGCGATGAAATTCCAGCGGGCCTTAGTTACCATGGCAACCTTGCAATTGTAGATGGCACTGGTGCTGCTTTAACTTACACAAAGCCTGATCAAACTACTGCAACAGCTGCTGACTTCTTTTCAGCTAGCGGTGTAATGATTGCTGATCCTGGTGCAACAGCAGCGAGTGGAATTGATGGCGTAAATGGTGGCGCCATCGATGGCTATAGCGCTACTAGTGGTCGCAATATTGCCGTAATCACATTTGATGCTGTGGTTGAGGCTAGCGCCTATTCAACCCTGGCTAACAATGGTGGCCTCATAACAAATAAGGCTGTAATTGAAGATTATGCAAACTCTGAAAATTCAGGCGTAAATACATTTCTTCCAGGTGTTCAATCGATTTCTGAAACTGCCAGCTTATCCCTAAGAACCGGCGAGGTTAAAAAAGCAATTGTTAGCAGCTCTGAGCTGAGCACAACTAATAATAACGTTGCGATAGGCGAAATTATTAGATACAGGCTTCAAGTAGATATTCCAGAGGGGGTTCTAAATAATTTCGAACTTATTGATGTTTTGCCTGCGGGCTTGTCGTTCTTAAATGATGGGAGCGCTAAGTTAGCACTTGCGGGCACTAATGCCAATACTTTTAGCTGGAATCTAACTAATAATCCGATTGCTAATTTCTTTATTCCAGGCAATGGTGATAATTCTTCGATACTACCCACTCAAGCGGCCCCTGCCCCGGCGCTCAGCAATAACAGTAAAACCCTCACCTGGGCCCTTGGCGACCTGGTTAATTTGGATCGTGATAATAGCGTCACTGAATCTGTGATCTTGGAGTTTAATGCACTCGTAGATAATATTTCGGCAACAAAAAAAGGAACAACCCTTGAGAACTCAGGCCAGTTTAATTTTAATGGTATTAAATCCCAGTCTAACAAAGTTACCGCAACCGTTGTTGAACCTCAATTTGAGATCACAAAAACAGTAGTTCCATCATCTGGCAGCGACGCTGGTGATCTGCTCAACTACAAGGTTGTTCTAAAAAATTTAGGAAATTCAGTTGCTTTTAATCTGCAAGTAGAAGATGCACTCGGTAACTTGGGCGCTAATTTTGATCTGCAATCAGTTGCTATTGATAGCCAGCCAGCGCTTGCTAATGCCAGCATTAGCAGTTCCATAACCAATGCCGCAAGTGCTGCCACTGGCGATAGGGTGCAGTTATTAGCTGATCAGCTTCAGCCAAATGAATCAATAACTTTCAATTACAGCGGTGTTTTATTGGCTGCCCTGCAACCTGGCAGCAAGCTAACCAACGAGGCCTTAATTCGCTACACCAGTTTGCCTGGAGAAAGGGGCAGCACCACTAACCCCACCGGTAGCAGCACCCCCGGCGTAAGTGGGGCTAATAATGGCGAGCGCAATGGCAGCGGTGATTCCACTGCACCAAATAACTATTTTAAATCAACTTCTGTTTCGATTAATTCCCGTGGTTTTGGTGCAACAAAAACCGCTCGCCTAACTTCTGAACCAAGTAGCTCAGTAAATAATCTGGCTATTGGTGAGATTGTGCGCTTTCGCCTTCAGGCTCAGCTGCCAGAGGGCAATATAAAGGCGCTTCAATTTGTTGATTCATTGCCCGCAGGCTTTGAATTTATTGATGATCGCAGCGCTCGGCTTGGTTTTGCATCTGCCTCTGCATCAAATCTCACCTGGAACAATGGCCAGTTTTTGGCTAACTACTATCTTGCAGCATCTGGAAATAATAATTCACTAATCCCCACAGAGTTGTTCCAGCCGATCCTAAGTAATGGCAATCAAACCCTCACTTGGAATCTTGGCGATGTTGTTAACTTAGATCGTGATAACAATACTATTGAATCTGTGATTGCGGAATTTAATGCTAGGGTTCGCAATATCCCAAGCAATAAAGCTAAGGTTGATCTGATAAATACGGCAACTATTAATACTGATAATCCCAATACTCAAAATGTTCCCAATAACGCTAAATATAGCGAAACTTTCACTGCTCCAAAGCAATCCATCGTTGAGCCTAAACTCAGCATCACGAAGCTTGCCTCAGCGCCCCCCTCGGGTGGTTTTCAAGCTGGCGATCTTGTAACTTATACCATCACCATCAGCAATGGCGGCACGGCAGCAGCCTTTGAATTGTTAATTGATGATCCCCTAACAGATCTAGGCAATAGCTTTAATTTGCAAGCTGTAAATACGCAATCTATTCCTGGTGCAATAGATAACTCAATAACATCAGCTTCAAGCGCCCCGGCCGATCGTGTGTCGGTTTTTGTTCCAAGTTTAAATCTGGGTCAATCGCTTAGTTTTAGCTATAGCGGACAGTTAACTTCAGCGCTGCAAATCAACAGCTCTCTTGATAATACTGCAACTGTTGCCTATTCAAGTTTGCCGCAAAATGGAACAGAGATGGGTTCTATTAACCAAACTGGTAGTGCAAACTCACAAAATAGTTCTGGCACCGGCAGTGGTGAACGCAATGGCAGCCAAGGCGCTACAACTGGCGGATTAAATAATTATGCAGCAGCTTCTACAGCAACAATTGCTTCCCGTTCAATTGGATTTAGAAAGTCTTTGCAATCAAGCAGTGTGGCTGATAGCAGCGCTGCCAATATCTATATTGGCGAGGTATTGCGTTATCGCCTGCAGGCGGATTTTCCAGGTGGCACTTCAACCAATGTATTGTTAACAGATCTCCTGCCTGAAGGCATTTCATATTTACCAGGAAGCAGCAAGCTCGCATTGGCAAGCCAGGCTTCTTCTGAGTTGAACCTATCTAATTTAGCAAACGAATCGAATTACCATTTCACGGCAATTGATTCCAACCTTGCGATTATCCCCACAGCTAAATATACTGACCCAATTGTGGCGGGCGCTAACCTTTCCTGGGCCTTTGGAAATGTAGTTAATAGCAACACATCTGATCAGCAGGTTGAATCTTTGATTCTTGAATTTGATGTTGTTGTTGCCAATCAAAAACCTATAAATGTAAATGGCAGGAGCCTGGCCAACGCGGCAAAGCTTGAGGCTGGCAATTTGGTTGGCCCCGATGCAATTCAAGTGAGTTCGGATGCTTTGCTGCTTAGGGAGCCTTTGCTTGAGCTGAAGAAATCTGCTGATTTATATGAGTTGGATAGCATTCAAAATTCTCAAAATAGTGTAGTTGGGTATAAGCTTGTTATCACTAATAGGGGTACTGCTACCGCCTTTGATATCGATTTGCGTGATCGGCTTCCAAACGCTTCAAATGGAGCTCAGCTGCAGTTGATCACTTCATCTATAAAGGCATCTCCAAATACTTTTGGCTTGGCGCTAGATATTGGCCCCCAGTTATTACATGGCACTATTGCTAAATTGGCTGCTGGTGAATCGATCATAATTAGCTACCAAGCTAAATTAAGCGATAGTAGTTTAGTTGTTGGCAGCCCTGATATACCAAACGGAGCACTATTAAATAGTGCTTTTCTTAGCTACAGCTCATTACCAGGAGTGAGCTCCGAAGAACGTAGCGGTAGTGATGGAGTTGGTTATGGTTTAAATAATTATGCTGCGGCAGCTGGAGTTGCCGTGTATGTTTCATCCTATTCAACGAGTTCAAATCCTTTAGTTTTAGATGAAGACAATTTGCCCTTAGCAGGAGCCGAGGGGCCAAATACCGCATTTACCAATGCAGGCACCACAAGTATTAATTTGAAAACGGGTAGCTTTGCTATTAACACTGGCGCACTGAAACTCGGCTCTAGCTTGGTTCCCCTTGAGGGAAGTTCCCAATCCATAACAGGCCTAAGCCTGCTCGATTCAAATGGTTCGCCGATCAGCAGCGATGGGGCCGGCAATCCGATCATTTGGGACTATGGCATAAGTGCGGCGCGCACCCTAAGGGCCCGTGCCAATAATATTGAACTGCTCAAGGTTGAATTCCCAAGTGTTCCCCAGCTTGCACCCGCCAGCAATGCTTCCATAGAAGTTAAAGCAACTTTATCAGGCGCTTTGCCAAGCCACATATTATCCTTAGCTGATAATAACTACAGCAAAATAGGCCCATCAGGTGTTTGGCAAGGTGCTGTTGATTTAAAGGGTATAAGCTTATTGTTTAGTGATTCGTCTGCCGCCGCATCTACTGCAGATAATCTAACAATTTCAATTCCGCTCACCATCCTCGACGACAGACCCCAGGCTCCCCTGATTTCTGGCCCCACAACAGCTTGTTTCGGTGGAATGGCTAAATCTGGTTCGTTTGTGATCTCGCCTGGGGCAGATAAGGCATCGCTTGGTTTGCTTATCGATGCAAATGGCAACGGTTCCTATGACGCTGATGTGCAATTAGTTACTGCCAGTGGTGTGATTAATGATTTGCAGGATCGCAGTTTTGATATTTCCGGTAAAGGGATTTTACGAATTAGCACGGATGTTCGATCCGGCATGGGTAGTTGGACTTTTATTCCGGCTGCCAGCGGAACTTCAGCAGCCTCACAGTTTTTCTCAATTGGTGTGCGCGATGGTGATGGTGATTTAACACTTAGTAACCATAAAATAACACTGAATACCTTGCCAATTTTTGGCGGCAGTAATGATCGTAGCCTAATCCTTAATGAAGATAAGCTGCCCAATGCAGGAGGGGAAAATGCTTCGGCCCTTTCTTTTGGAATTACTGATACGGCTAATTTAGTTATACAGTCGGGCAGTTTAGATACCACATCTATTGGCTTTGATCCCACATCTGTTGGTTTAGCTGCAATAAAGTTGTTCCGTGATGGTAATGATGTAACAGCTAATTTAGTGGATCCATCATCAAACTCCCTTTATAGCTTTGCCGTAACAAGTGCTTTGGGCTCGAACGACACCCTCACTTTGTTTTGGGCTGGCAATGCGGTAGCTAGCCTCAATTTAAAGCAAACTGCTTTGCAGATAGCAGCTGGTAATAGTGGTGTGGTTAATCTTGAAGCTAAGTTGCTTGGCCCTATGCCAAGCCATCTGGTAAAAAATCAAGACGGTAGCTTTGCCCCATTAGTTTTTGAAAACTTACCATTGCAACTCCAAGCTGCTGATGGCTGTATCTCCTCTGTTTCGGCGGCATTAACTGTTCACGACGACCGCCCAGCTTTAAGGCTAGTGAATAGCAGCGGTGGCACCACTAGTAGCATAGCTGCCGGTGCTTCCACTTCAGGCAGATGGGGCAGGGCAATAGACAGCACCGGTGGTTTTAGTTCCGCGGTTGGTGCTGATGCTTCCGCCTATGCCAATGCAGATTTTGCAAATTCCTCTCGCTGGGAATTAATTGTAAATAACACTACCTACTCCAGTGCAACAGCAGCAGCGGGCGTTAGCACCCCTTTGGGGATCCTGAGCGTTCAAACTAGCGGCAGTTGGACTTTTAATGCACTACCTACGATATTGAATCAAGAGCAATTTAATTTTGCAGTGGCAGTTATAGATGCCGATGGTGATAGGCGCAGCTACAATCACAGATTTGTGATCCAGCCTGCCAGTGGCCCTTCATTAGATGGGGTTCAGCTAGTTGTAGATGAAAATAATCTACCTTTGGCAAATGGTAAGGGACCGAACCAACAAGTTCTATTTTCTGATCAAAAAAATCTAAAACTAACGGCTCAAACAGCTGAGATAACTAGTTTAGTTTTTTCATCAACTGCCGCTGATCCAGAGCTTATTGATGCCAATGGTCAGTTGATTAAGGGGATGGTTTGGAATCGCAGCACAAATGGATTGTTATTAACGGCTAGTTATGCAGGGGTTGATGTTTTGCGCCTTGAACTTCCAAGCCAAGTGCTTGTTGCAGCTAATAGCAGTGCTGAAGTGCCCTTTAAAGCCACCTTGTTGGCCCCACTTCCTCACC
>NZ_JAGQBK010000017.1:0-32779 GCF_024345595.1 Synechococcus lacustris Maggiore-St4-Slac
GTATAAAGACGGTACATACAAAACAGAAACCAGTTTTGCTTATGTTGGCATTTATCAACAGTTCAATAATATTTCTCTAACAACTTTAAAATCAGGTTCATCAATAAATGCAAGCGGAGGAATCAAAACAAATTCCAATTTAACCTTCAATTCATTGGGTGCCGCAGGAATCATACATCTTTCCCTTGACTTAGACAGCCTCGGCAAGATAAAGGATGGTAAGCCTCTTTCAGAACTTTTCTCTCCTTTAGGTAACCGCTCCAGCAATGGCGTTGGAGCTTCGATGGTATTCCAACAAAATGCCCATCAATCAGAAACGATCATTCAACCGGGCGTTACCCTCACAGCCGGATCGGGAGGCATCAGCATCAATGCCACCAACACTGCTAACCCCTGGCTATTTGCTCAAGCGGGCGGCCAAACAGCCAACTTTGGGCTAACCGGCAGCTTCCCTTTTGTTACCCAGAGCATTATCACAACAGCCCAGCTTTCGGGCTACGCCGTTGCAAGCACTACCGGGGCACTCACCATTACTGCAACTACCAACGGCCTAAGACTGCTGGGCTCCGGATCGATGATGTGGACCAACAGCGTGGGCATTGGCATCGGCGCCACAATTTATAAGGAGCAGCAATCCACCCGTGCCCTGATCGGCCTTGCCTCAAACTCCGTAATCGCGAATGCCGGCACCAACAGCGGTACAACAATCACCTCAAATGCGGTGAGCAGCACCACGCTTACCGCGCCCACGGTGATCACGGCAGCATCACTTAACCATTCCACTATTAACAGCACCGGATTGTTCAGCCTTGCTCTGGCAGGTGTTCTTTCAACTAGTGGAGTGACTGGTACAGATGATAAAGGAAATCCAAAAAATAAAAATCAGATTACAAGCAGTTGGGGACTAGGGATCTCAGGGTCGGAGGCGTATACCTCCGTGGGCGCATACACCCAACTTTCCATCAATGCTCCCAGCGCCAATTCAATAATAAGCATTGGCGGCACATCAACCCTTGCCAATAGCCAAACCGCTTACTACAAATCAGGCTCCGGTTCAATCTTATTTAGCGGTGGAAAACAACAGCCCGCTAATGCAGCTGCAGGAAACAATGGTGGCCTTGGTCTTTCTCTTGCCTTTGCGCATACTCTTGGAAATGACGCCCCAGGCTCTGGAGCTACGGGCATCATCGCCGATACAACTATAGTGATTCCCAAATTTAACAGCGGTAGCTTTGACATAAACAGCGGTGCTAGCAATTTCGCACCAACAATTTTCACTGGCGCCATTGGACTTGCTGGTGATGTTCCTTATAAAAGTGAGCCCAACGCGTGGGCTGTAGATGGTGCTGGCAGCTGGGCTCAGAACACGCTTGGAACTTCAAATACGCTCACCATTGGCAGCAGTGGCATAAAAACAACATTAACTAGCAGCACCGGCGCTGTTAACGCCAGCCTGAAATCATCCCCTACCATTTGGAGCTTGGCAGGTGCAGCAGCTCTGGTATGGAATGGCCGCACGGCAGTGGCTGCCGGCGTATCAATCGCACAGAACGAAATTGATCAGGCCACAAAACTCAATCTGAGCAACGCCACATTCATATCAACTGCATCTGGCAGTGGACCAATTAATGTTACATCCGACGCCTCTAATATCTCAATCCAGTCATTAGCTTTCGCTGGTGCTTTCAGTAGCACAAGAACCAGCAGCACTGAACCAGCTAAATTCGACGATAAAACAACTATTGCTCTTGCTGGGGCAGGGGCTGGTTCATACAACACTATTAAAAACAACACCCAGCTCAACCTCGATACAGCTCAGCTACTCACCAATGGTTCAGCAATTCAGCTAACCCTTAAGCAACAAAGTTCCATAAATGCAGATGGTGGAGGTGCTGCATTAAGCGCAGCTATTAACTCCCAATCCACGCAACCCACAGCGTCGGGATCCGTTGGTGCTTCCATAAGCCATAACACAATCACAGATAACAGCAGTTCAGGTGTAAGCATCAGCGGCAGCAGCCTCAACGCCAGCAGCAATGGCACTGCTGCCGGAGCCATCAGCATCCAAACATTGCTCGACGCCTCGCTCAACTCCGTGAGCATTGGGGGTGCTTTGGCTGGTGCCTATTCCAAAACGGGCGCCAGTTCAGGCGCCCTGGCGGGTGCTGGGTCTGGAAGCAACAGCACCCTAGCTCTGAAACAGCCCGTGAAGATCACGAACAGTACTCTTAGCGGCTCCACGCTGACCCTTCAGCGCACAGTTAAGCCCACCATTGCCATAACCAGCGGTGGCTTTGCAGCCGCACTGAACTGGGCGAAAAGTGGCAATGGTGGGCTTAACGGCACAGTGTCCGTGGGCGCCTCAGTTTCCCTGAGCAGCGCCAGCCTCTCTGCGCCGCTGAGCATCTCCAGCTCAACCCTCACCGCCAGCAGCGGTGCTCTCAATATCAGCACGGTGGCCACCCCAGACCTAGCCATGCTCAGCATGGGCGGTGCGCTCTCCCTCACTGCTGGCCAACAACCCCTTGTTAATGGAGCATTTGCCGGCGCTGGCGCCGGTGCCACCACCACCTACAGCGGCGACCTAAGCGCCAGCATCAACCAATCCACGCTGAGTGCAACCGCTGGTGGCCTGAGCATCAGCACCATCGATCAGGCCAGCATTGTGAGCGACGCCGGAGGCGTCGCCGTTGGTGTCGCCCTTGGCGGCAAATACACCGGAGCGGTGTCAGTTGGAGCCAGCACTGCCTTCAACACGGTCAGCCTCAACGATCAACACAGCATCACAAACAGCAGCCTTTCAAGCAGCGGTGGCAACCTCAGCATCACCGTAAACGGCACTAACAACGGCAAAAATGGCCTGCTCAAAGCAGTCACCCTGGGGGGCTCGGCAGCTGTGGGGGCCACCACTAATGGCCAGGTCGCCCTCGCACTTTCTGGTGCTGGTGCCAAGAGCTCTAATACCTTCAGCCCAAACCTCTCGGTGGTACTCAGCGGCTCCAATCTCACCAGCAGCTACGGCGCCAACCTCTCCGGCAATTGGGCTGGCGACTTAACTGCCAAATCCGGTGCCTATTCCCTCGGTGTTGGCTTTAGCAGCGGCACAGCAGCCATCGGCGCCTCCATCGGTGCTTCGCTAGCCAGCAACACGATCACAACCGTTGATGGCAAAGCTCCCAGCCTTGGTGTTAGTGGATCGGGCCTCAACAATCTCACCACCAGCACCGGAGCCACCATCAGCGGAGGCTTTAATGGCAACACCACAACCCAAGCCATCGCCGGCACCATAGCCATCGCAGGATCCACGGGTGGATTCGCCCTCAGCGGCAGCGGTGCCGGGTCGCAAGCTGATACCAACATCACCCTGCCGATCAACGCCAACTTGAGCATCGGCACCCTGAATGGAGGCGTGAGCCTTTCCACCACCGACTACAACGCGATCACCACCGTGGCCGGGGCTGGTTCGCTCTCGGTGGGTGCGGCAAAGAGCGTTGGCATCGCAGTATCGGCCGTGGCGGCACTGGCCAACTCCTCGGTGAACAACACCATTAATGCCGGCTTAACAGGCAGCGGCAGTGGAGCAGGTGGCAACACCAACAACCAGGCTGTGAGCATCAGCACCAGTCAGTCTGGTGCCATCAACACAACCGCCGTCTCGGTGGCCGCAACCATTGCCGGATCTGGCACCTTCTCTCTCGGCGCAACCGGGGCCGGCAGCAATGCCACCACCAGCCTCAGCGGCAGCAGCACGGCCTCCCTCAACAGCGTCGCAGTTAACGCTGGCACTGGCGCCGTAAGCCTCACCGCCAGCGACATTCGTTCGATTGACAGCGACGGTGGCGGTTACAGCCTCGCCGTGGCAGGCTCGCCAACGGCCTCGGTTGCGGTCTCCATCGGAGCCGCCATCTCCAAGGTGAGCTTGAGTAACACCGTAGCCAGCGTGGTAAACGGCGGTAGCGTCAGCGCCGCATCGCTATACCTGAGCACCACGGCCAGTGGCAGCATCTACTCCCTCACCGCAGCTGGCTCCCTGGCGGCGGCCGGTGCCGCAAATGTTGGCGTGGCAGCCTCCGGCGCCGGTTGCGGCGCCACCCTCAGCAGTAATCGCACCCTTACCGCCCAAGCGTATGGCGGCAGCAGCCTAAACATCGGCTCCGGCGGACTCACTATCTACAACAGCGACACCACAAGCCTCAGTACCGATACATATGCGTTCGCCATCTCGGTCGCCGCTGGTTACGTCGCCGTGGCAGTGAACATCTCCGCCACCAAAACCAGCCTCACCCTGGGCACTCAATACAACACCGGCATCGGCAGGAGCAGCGACAGCTCCAGCGCCATCAATCAACTCGCCATCGCTGGCACCACCAGCATCACCACCAACGCCAACCCCAGCATCGTCAAGGCCGATGTGCTAGCCGTTGGTGCCGGTGCCGCCATCGGCCTCGGGGCCGCAGTGGGCGGTGCCTTGAGCCTTGTCGACATCACCCTTGGTGGCGCCGTCGCCAGCACCCTGATCAATGCCCGTGGCAGCACCGGCAACTTCGGCATTAACACCACCGGCTTACTCACCTTGGCCCCCAAAACCAACACGGTGGGAGTGAGCGCTGGGTTGGTGGGGGCCACCTTTGGGGCCTCCAAGGTGGTGCTCACCCGCAACACCGCCCTCAGCCTGACGGTAAGCAACAGCACCTTGGATATGGGCGGCGATGTCAACCTGGGGTTAAGCGATACATTTGGCGCCAACACCACAGTTACACCGGTGTCGGTAGGTGTGGGCGGAGGAGCTGGCGCCGGCGCCGGTGGCGGGGTTGCGTCAACAGAATCATCCTCACGCAGCCTGAACTTCAGTAACAGTTCGCTCAAAGCCACTGGGAAAATCACCATCAATCTGCAGCGCACCCTCAGCCAGCTGCAAAGCCAAAACAACACCGTGGCCGTGGCGGTAGGCGCAGCTGGTGCCGTTGGCATCGGTGGCTCGGACCTGCAAACCACCAACAGCGGCAACACCAGCTTGAGCATCAGCGGCTCCACCATCACCGCAGGCGGCTCCTTATCAGTAAGCAGCACCTACGCGAGCCCTGTTCAACAGATCAATGGCACTGTGGTCGCCGCCAGCGTGGGGCTCTACTCCGTATCGGTGACAGGGTCGTACAGCACCCTCACAGACACCAGCAATACAAACCTGCAGCTACAGCAAAGCTCACTAATTTCCGGTGGCGCCCTCACTGCAACCGCCCTTACCACCGGCTCCGCCAGCACTCAAGTTCTGGCTGTCTCCGCCTCCTTAGGCATCGGCGCCGGCTTGGGTGCGAACATCGCCAACAGCACCTTCTCGCCTACCACCTCCCTCAACATCGGCAATGCGTCGTATCTCCAGAGTGGCGGAACGCTCACGCTCAGTAGCCAGCTCAATCCCGTTAGCTCTGGAGCAAGCCCCAGCGCAGGAGCATTGGCCAGCGCTGTTCAATCCGGCGGTGGTGTCGTCTCGGGTCAATACAGCAGCAGCACAGCCACAACTTCAGCCTCTACAAAATTAGAAAGCGACTCCAGCAGCACGATCACCGCCGCAGGCAACCTCAGCCTCAACGTGGGTGGCAGTGACGTTGCCCTCACCAGTAGCCCCAATAACGTGAGTATTGGCCTGTTGGGCTATGGAGGTGTTTCCTCCACCGCCACCACGGGCAGCAGCTTTAACGTCTCACCGGGCGGTGCATTCAGCAGCACGGGCGGTAGCCTCACCCTGAACGGCTCCGTTCAAACCGCTTCGGGAGGTACGGCCAATGCCGTTGGTGTGGCTGGGATCTCCGTGGCCACTAACCTGGCCAGCATCACCAACAACACAACCCTCACCATCGCACCCTCCAGCAGCGCCAACCTCAGTGCTGCCAGCGGCCTCAACATCACTGGTGCCATCACTAGCGGCACCTTGGCCAAGGTTGATGCAATCAGCGCTGGCGTGATCGGGGTTGGTGTTACTAATGCAACAGCCACAGACAACTCAAGCCTGAACATCGGTGCTGGCGGAAACCTCACCAGCTCAGGCGGAAGCATCAATCTGACGGCAACGCGCAACTCCCTGAACCAAAGCATCTCTGCTTTCAGTTCAACGGCCGCGCAGACCTTTGCCTACAACACCTACCCCGGCACCCAAGCGCTCAGCACGGCCAGTGGCGGCGGCCTGGTTGGTGTGAACGCCGCCACAGCAAAAGCAGTTGATAACACCAACACCTCGCTAAGTGTTGGAAGCGCTGCCAATCTCATCGCCAAACAAGGCACGATCAACATCACTACCACCGGCAACACCACCAGCGGTTCATCCGCTACCGGAATCACAGTTGGATTACTGGTAGCGGTGGGAGTTAACACAGCCAGCACCACTAACAACTCCACCTGGTCAAGCCTGATTGATGGGGTTGGTAGCCTCCAATCCGGCGGTGACATCACAATTTCGGCATCACCTGTAACTAATATTTCAAGTAATGCATCAGCTAGTGGCGGAGGCCTGGTGGGCTCCAACAACATTTTTGCCACGGCAACTGCAACGCCCACTGTGAGCGCTGGCATGCTGAGCTCTAGCACAGGTACTAGCACTGAAGCAATCAGCGCTGGCGGCAACTACCAACAACAGGCAACACTTACTTCCAACTCCCTCAAGAGCTCCACTTCAGGCACCACCGGTGGTGGCATAGCTTGGACAGAATCTGGCGCCACTAGCGTTTGGCAACCAAAGATTTCAAGCTTGCTTCCCTCAGATGCAAATTTGCAAGCTGTTCAATCAATCAATATCACCGCCAATACAGCCGACACAAGCAGCACGGGCTTCTCAGCACAAGCTCAGGGCAATGCCTACGGTTTTGTGGGGGCAGTAGGGATAAAAAGCAATTTAACCGTTAGCCCCAGCGTTAGCGCGGGCATAGGCAATAACTCCAGTGCCACTTCATCTAAGGGGAGCGCAACAATTAGTTCCAGCAGCCAGAACAAAGGGACTGGCAGTACAGATTCATTTATGGCATACACAAATAGCATAGTGGGAGGTGTTATTGGTAAAGCCAACTCAAATACAACCGGCACCTACAACCCTTCAATATCTACCAGCCTTGGAACCAACTCTAAAGTACAAGCACCAACAGGCATAACTATTACCAGCCAAAGTAACGACAATCTAAGCGCTGGTAGCTCCGCAGGACAATTTGTACTCACCGGAGGATTTGCTGGTAATAGCACTATCAACAGTAGCAACGCAAGTATTACCACCACAATTGGCTCAGGCTCCACTCTAGAGGCCCTGCAAGGCACGATTAAAGTTCAATCAAATCCCGGATACAATTTATCCACAAGTGCAAAAAACCAGGTAACTTCTGGGTTTACCGGTGGACAAACTCAGGCCACAACAAATGGAACTATTAATTCAGTAGTTAACATCAACTCTAATACAGTCTTAAATGCATCCTACGTAAACGTAAACACAAACCTCAACCCCGCCACAATAAGTTCTTACGCCCAATTTATCGCCGATTGGCCCGCCATAACAGATGGCAACGGCAACGCCACTAATAATCTCAACCATCAGGGATCGATAAACTTAAGCGGCACTATAAATGCTTCATCCGTAGACCTGCTTGCTTCCATGAATGCAGGAATCGGTAGTAATCTGAACTCTTCAGCAACCGGCTATGCCACCATTAAAGGAATGACAATTGGTGGAGGAGCTTATGGCAAAGGCACGAACAACTCCACGTTACAGTCAAATCTAAATCTTGATTCTAACTCCATAATAAATGCTCAAAGCGTTAATATAAACTCATTAATAGGCAATGGCGGCTATAGCAAAAGTGGCCAGGGAATGTGGAAGACAAATGTAGTTTGCGGTATCCCTATATATGGTAATGTTAACAACACCAGTGGCTCGTTTACGGCTAATGGCGCTACACAATTTAACGGCACAATTAACGCTGGGGCCATTGCAATCCTTAAGGCTTCCGATAGCAATAGCACCCCTAACACCACCACCGTGGCATCGAATGGACCAATTAGCTATCAGCTTGTTAGCAACGGTGGAGTGAATACGTTAGTAGTTAACGACGTCCCCACCGCTAACGCCCCCACAAGCACCAGTGTTAGCTTCAGCAATGGCTCCAGCACAACACCAATAAGTGTTACCAGCCCTGGAACTTACACATTATTGAGTTCACAATTTACCAATGCTCCATACTGGGGTGGCTCTACTCCTAGCAGCCTTCAATTCAATATTGGCATTTACGACCAAAATCAAAATCTAATCGCAGCAGGTAATAGTGCTTACAACGCGATCAGCTCATTCAGTGTTAATGAACAATCCATCAACACCAATGGTAACGCCAGCACTATTAATCTAAGCCCTGGAGCAAATGTTCCTCTACAAGTGTCATTTAATGCCAATACCCTGCAAAATGCTGGCCAGGTGATGGTTGTGCAGATGACACCCGTTGGATCAACAGTTAACGCTGTGAACGCCACCAATACCCAAACGCTTACTATTCCGAGTCCTTTTCAAACTACAGCTAACTCAAGCAACACATTAACCGCACTCGGCTTCCAGCAGCAGCTCCAGGTAAATGCCACAGCTATTAATTCCGGAAACATCACAATTCCCAGTACTGGTGGCTCTCTCATCTCCGGCAGCAACTGGAATAAAACGGGCACGGCTCCATTTCCAATCATCAACCAAGCAAGCAGCAGCCAAAATATTTTGATTCGGCAAGCCAACCTTCCCAAAGGAACGCTTGACACTTATTACCCAGTTTTTACACCACCAGTTGGTACCACTGTCAACAGTTTTACCGTCGTAGAAGGCAGCGCGGGCCTCCTCTCCTCAGCTCAGCCCGGCAGCAGTTCAAATCAAATTAACTTTGCGTTTGTGCCCTCTCAGAACGGCTCCTACGACCTCAATCTAGCGAACGGCAATCTCAATAATGTTACCGGCTGGAGTGTGGTGAGCTCCGCCAATCTCACAAACCCCAGCACACAGGCCGCCCCTTCAATCAGCTACGCGTTCACCACACCTTCGTTGGTGGGCACCTACCAGTTCACACCTGTGAATAACGACACCACAGCTCTTAACTCCTTATCCATAAGTGGCGGCTCGCTCACACCTAACACCGCCCTAGATCCCTCAGGTGCAGCCAATCTGAGCCTAGCCGCTAATACCACCTATACCCTTACCGCCTCGGCAGCCTCAGGCCAAAACCTTACCCCTGCCAACGTTCTGGTGAACTGGCAGGCACCCAGCCAAAACCTCAACACGGCCGGAAATTCCGGACAGAATCTCGTAGCCGGAACCACCTACACCTACACCCTTAGCGGTAGCGATTTAACCACCAGTACTGGTTCACCAGCTATCAACATCTCCTGGAGCACAAGTAGTGGAGCTGTAACTACACTTCCCACCTCACCACCTACCGCAGGTTCATCGCTAGCTGGGGTAACCCTTGGCTCTAGCTCATCAACAACAAGTTATTTATTCAAAATTAATAGTAATATACCACTACCAAGCACAAGTAGTATAAGTTGGTATCTACCTAGCTCTTCAATTTACCAGGCTACGTATACTTACACTGGCACTGGCAATGCACCAATCAGCTACACCCCTAGTGGAGGCACCGCCACCCCCTTTCAAAGCGGCACCAACTACTCCTTTATTTACAATAGCAATAACTCAATAACTATTGGCATAGCCAACAGCAACGGAGGATTTACTCCATACACTGTCACCGCCTCCGGATCTGCAACTAATGGCAGTTACGGTTGGTTTACAGCTATAAGCCAACAACAAGCATCTGGTGTTACTTCACCGATTTGGACTGGTGGGGCAATTACGGGCTTTCAGGCTTTTGTAGGCGATAACTTCAGCACAAACTTCAACAGCTCCAGCTTTAGCGGAAATACAGCCGTTTCCACCAACTCACTAAACAGCAATTTATTAACGGTACAAGTTCCCGCATCTCAGCCATACTCCAATCCTCAGAATCTGCAGCTTTTCCTAGACAGCTTCACGCCTTCAAGTACTTTACCGTCTGGAACCGTTTTAAGTGGTACACCAACTACAGCCTCCCTAGTAAAGACGCCTGCTGCACCAAGCGGTTTGTCGAGTCCAGTATCATCCTCAAGTGGATCTATCTGGGGAATATCATTCACGCCTCCAGTTAACGGCACCTATTACACCGGGTTTACAACTACAAATACACCAGCAAATACTAGTTTTAGTGTTACTCAAGGAGGCACCACTACCAATTTAGATCCTGCTGGTAACACTGGAGTTACACTCTCCAGTGGTTCTCCAGCCCTATACACAATTTCTACCACCTCGGGCAGCTCAATACCAGAACCCGCACTTACTTGGTACCTTCCCGGAGTAAGTTGGAGTGCAACATCTACTTACAACGCAGCACAACCCAGCCCTGCCAATGACGGGCTTAACCGCTACTTCATCGGACTCAATCAATCATCTTCAAGCCTGTTCAACAATTTGGTTAGCAACAATCAAATTCTTGCTGCAAACGGCTCCATAAGCCTTGCTATGAAATCCGGAACAAGCTATCCAATCTCAGCACTTAGTACTTATGGAACTACTATTGCAGATGCCAATCAGGCGCTCCCTCAATCAAGCCCCTCATTGCTCTGGCACCTGCAATCTTTTCCAACCTATTCAGCAGAGCCAGCAAGTCTTGCCAACAAATCAGTAAGTAATCTGCCACCAATCCAAACAACAATCAACCAAACCGGAACCTCCACACTTAGAGGTAGCGGCTCGGTGAATTCGGTAGCGGGAGTTGGCTTTGTAGCAATTTCGAATATCTCTCAATCGCAGCTCCAAGTGGCGAGTATCAATACACAAACAAGTAACGCAAGCCTCAGCGCAACAATTGGTACAAGCAGTGTTCAAATTCCATACACATTCACAGGAAATGGTTCGACCATTTCATTTACTGATAAGCCTGCTAGAACAAATCCCCTTGTTATTATTAACAACAGCACCACCAACAGCATATTCACCGGCCCCATTAATGCAGCAGCTGGATCCGTTATTATCACAAACCCAGCTGGATCACAAACATGGCAAGCAAGAGCGGCCAGCACAAGTGCGTCGTTAACGCTGAGTAGCTACGGGACCATTGAACTTCAAGAAATTGCTGCTGCCAGCATCACTGGAGTTAACAACAACAGCATTACTCTTTCAAACAGCATTGAGAGCAATACAAATCAGCCATTAATGCTTGGTTTCCCCAGTGATGCTGCAAATGCTTTCAAACATGATGGACTTAGTTCAGGCGCGCTCTATAACGCAACTACCGGTAGCTCCAGTGGAGTAGTTTTAACTCCCTTAACAGGTCAAAATGCATCCTCCACCGCCAATCCCGCTGATGTTGGCCTGCAAATATTTACAGGTGCGCAACTCATAGCATCTGGAGCAGCTGAAGTATCCAGTGGGCAAGGTATAAACATTGCCGGTGCCGCAAAACTACAAGCTGCCAACCTAAATCTTTATCTAGGAACAGCTACTTTTCAAAATAACCCTAACAATTCAGTTTTACAAACAGGCACTAGTTCATCCATTAACGGATCGCTTGTCTCCACCGCAACGATCCAAATTAACGGTAGCAATCCTTCCAACACCCAAAACACCTTTATAGGAGCTGATATTCTCTCTCTAGGTCGCATTTTACCAAATCAAACCATTGATGTTCAGCTCCTTGGAGGTATCGACACCGTGAAAATTGGGATGCTTCCTTACACCTCTAATAGCAAGGGAATAAGCCGATGGTTAAATGGTTCTGTTACCCTTGGCGCTTTAAACACCACCTTATACAATGGTCCATCCTCGCAGAATGGATGGGAATTTAATAGATTAGAATTCAATGATTCTCTGAATACTTCTACAACTAGTGGAAACATCAATTCCAATCAGATCCTAGGCTTGGGTATGGGGACTAGTTCAATAATCTCCTACAACAAAGCAAACACCACCAGCGCAGGTTTCACAGAGCAAATATTTTCAACGGGTTCTGGCTCTGATACGCTGAACTTTAATGGCAACCTTAATTACACATCATCATTTATTGCTAGCCATGAAGGCAACGACAATATCAACCTTACAGATTGGAACAACTCCTCAGGTGCAGAGTTAAAATTAATGACTGGCAACGGAGACGATAATATCACAATCAATCAAACCCTTATAAACTATCAAAACCTCATAAACTCAAATAGCCCCAATGCAATTCCAAATATCTTCTTGGGTGATGGCAATAATTCTCTGCAACCAAGCACAGGCTCCCCCTCTATTAATGTTGACCTTGAAATACATGCTGGAAATGGCAATAATTCAATCACTGGATCTATCTTCAACGATTCCATAATCATGGGCGGTGGCAATAATAGCATTAACTCTTTGAGCGGCAATGATACCATTAGCACTAAAGATGGCGATAACACTATTAGTTTTGAACTGGGCAACAAAGATGTTTACCTTGGAAATGGCAATAATACCGTTATGAATACATATACAGCTCTCACACCCCCAGCACAACCTTTCCTTCAAAATGTTAGAGCAGGTTGGGGTGATGACATAATAGATCTTTCTTCACCGAATATTGTTTCGAACATATTTACAGGTTCTGGCACTAATTACGCCAGGGTAACCAATGCCAACAAAAACACTATTATTACTAGCTTGGGATCCACATACGTACAAGGAGGATCTGGCGCCGATATATATGCATTAGGCCCTGGTGACAACACTTTAGTAACCACTGGTGGGTTTGACCGAATCTCTACAGGCCCAGGCAATCAAAGGCTGGAACTGAAATCATCACCTATCACAAACAGCATTAATTTGGAGTTCAAACCAGGTTCAACGGTATTAGTTGGAAATCTCGCAGGCAATCAAATTAATATCGCCGGACCTGGTAAAAGTATGATAAATTTAGTGAATGAATCCCTTTCAAAACAAATCATTAAATTGGGAACTGGAAATACGTTGCTGAAAGTAGTTAATACTCATTCATTAACTCCTATGAATGAAATTTTTGCTTCCACAGGAACTACTATAGTTGAAAGCGGTTCTCAAGTTGAAATTATTCCTTCGTCTCCAAATGCGAATATTGTATTTTCCTCCGATTATGATTCAAATCTGCTTATAGACGAATCACTTACCAATAATCCTTTATCGAAACCACCAGCTAGTCTCTGGAACCGTCTTACAACTTTTCTGAAATTAACTCTTAGCTAAATACTTTAAAATTCTATAATCCAGGCGGAGTAATACATGCCACATAAAATAGACGTCCTCCAATCCCACGATAATAAAACGAATCCATAGATTTCATTTCCATACCACGCCTGATCACGGTTAAAATCGCACGGGTCTGCTGTTTAACGAGCTGTTGTTCAGTGAAATGATAACCAATGCCATTTGCGTATTTTACGATCTCTTTAGGATTGAGTCCATTAATATCTTGCCTACAAGTTGTTGATTCTGATAGCAAAAGAAGAAAATCGTCCAAAGATTTCATTTTGTTCACGCAACCTCCAAGACATCTGGTAATTGCTTGATTGCCCAATTAACGATTTGATCCCGCAACAGTTTCTCCTGTAATTCCAAATCCAGATTACAAATTAAACGATCTTCTAATCGCAGAATATGCCATTGACCAGCGCATTCGACTGGTTCACTAAATTCACCTATATCAAGATTACTTATCGCCTCCAAAACAACGTTCCGAAAGTCGCCTTGAGAAAGTGTTTGACGGACGAACTGAATAGGCAGACCTAAATCCTTGCGCAAGGAATTGTGCAGTTGCTCAAAACTGGTATTACCTTCATTTATTAATAATACAGCTTTATCGATTGCATGACGATAAGGTGAGCAGAGATAGCTGACTGTGAGCTTGGCAAGGGAAGAGGCTTGGCGCTCGTACACACTAGTTAAAGGTTCTAACCCTAAAGCTGTGGCCAAGGCTTGAAGCTTCAAAGACACGGATATATGAGTGCGCAAAAAAGACAGTTGCTGGCCGCTCTGTTCCAACCAAACACTCCAACTTTGTTCATCAACTAATCCCAACTCATGGCGAAATATTGATAGGGATCGATCAATATCTTCTTCCTTTGGCATCTCAATCCCAAAGTGCACCATTTCAGTAACAACAATTTTATTAATCGCAATATCCTTTAGCATTGGTGTAAGCTTACCAAGCGAATTTAAGTCTGCTAAAACCTGATCCGCAGAAAGAGTTTCTGCACCTAGGCGAATAGCTGGCATAACAATGTTGGGGGAGAATCAACTTATTATATAGTTTACTACACCCCTTTGGGCTTATGGGCTTATGGGCTTATGGTTATCGTGGACAATTAAACAGCATAGCCTTTCAGTATCCACTGGCCAGCAAGTTAAATTCATTGCTATGAAGCCTCTTGAATTCAAGAGGCGATCCAATCTATTTTATTTTAATAATTAATTCTTATCTAAATTAGGCCAATATATTTGCATATTTTTCAAGATGGGCTGAGGAAGATTGCAATCGATTAACCCTAAAGAAATCGAGGTTATATCAAAAATCTTTGTGCATCTTCCTCTGGAAAGGTTAAATATTTAAATTATTTCATCACCCAGCGGCGCAATAATGGCAAGCTGAGCCCAATCACATTGCTAAAACAACCATCAATCCGTTCAATCATCAAGCCACCTCGGCCCTCAAGTGCAAAACAGCCGGCACAATTTAATGGTTCGCCAGTGGCTACATAGGCTTTGATTTCTGCTTCGCCAACGGCTGCAAATTGCAATCTTGTGCTAACAATCTCACCATATTCAGCCCCATCAGCTGCCAGCCAACAATGGCCCGTATGCAACACCCCCCAGCCGCCGGCCATGCGCTGCCAGCGGCTAATGGCATCAGCTGTATCTTTTGGTTTACCAAACACCTCACCATCAAATTCAAACATT
The DNA here is from genome assembly GCF_024345595.1 of Synechococcus lacustris Maggiore-St4-Slac. Taxonomy (NCBI): domain Bacteria; kingdom Bacillati; phylum Cyanobacteriota; class Cyanophyceae; order Synechococcales; family Synechococcaceae; genus Synechococcus; species Synechococcus lacustris. The sequence continues at coordinate 14,981 of NZ_JAGQBK010000017.1, forward strand.
GAATCGCAGGCCAAGATGCCTAAACCTGCACTTATGCCCTCGATTGAGATGGCATGGTCCACAGCCTTGGCTTTTGCAATTGCTAAATCCTGCACCAGCTGCAATGGATCGGCATGCTGAATTGCCTCTTCATCAATGCCACTCACCTGCACGCGATGGGGAATGCAAGCCTGTTCCAACAAACGCTTGCGGGAAGGGGAGGCAGAGGCCAACAACAGTTCCATCAATGAAATTGTTTAGAGTTGATTTATGCAGAGCAATCCTAATTTCACCGTTGATCAACATTCCCTAGCCAGGGCTGCAGAAGCGATGCGCTGCCTGCCGTTTAAACGTTCATTTTATGAAAATGCCGCAACTGATCCCCTCAGCAGCCCAGCTGTTTGCGCGCAACGGAGCTGGTGCAAAGCCGATCTCAATGCAGATGCCACTGAAAATATTTTTTGTTGGTTGATCAAATTAGGTGTGTTGCGCCGCGAAGTTGATGGCCAGGGCTTAACCCATCGAGTGCGTTTAACACCAATGGGTAAACAGGTTCTCCTCATGTGGCCAGGGGAAATTCCCTCAGCAACAAAACTACGGCGCCTGCGCCATTGGGTTAGGCGCCATTGGCCACGGCTTTGAGCAGTTCAGCCTGTAGCATTAATGTGCTACTCCTATGGGCGCAATAACAATGGAAGTTACCCTGCGTAGATCTGGTGGATCTGTGAGCGCAACCATTCCAAGTGAAATGGCTCGTAGATTTCATCTCGCTCCAGGAGATCGAATCGAAGCTATTGAAACCGAGCAGGGCATTTTACTCTCACCTTTCAACCCAACCCTGCAAGAGGCACTGGCCCTTGCCTCAGAAGCGGCTCGCTCATATCAACCAGCCCTGCGCCAATTGGCTCAATGAACCTGCCTTCAGAGCCCCGTTGGGTACCTGAAGCAGCTGTTATTGCAATTCATCATCAACAAATTCTTGAGCACGGGGGGCTGCAGGGAATGCGCTCAGATTCAGCCTTGTGTTCAGCCCTAGCTCGCCCAAAGCAGCGCTGGAGTTTTGGAGAATTAACTTCAATCCCCCTAATTGCGGCTGCCCATGCAGAAGCAATTGTTGTGGGGCATCCATTTAGCGATGGCAACAAAAGAACTGGCTTTTTGGTTGCGGTTGTGTTTCTTGGACTCAACGGCTTTGCTTTTAAAGCTTCCAACGCAGCAGTTGTTCAAAAAATTCAGCAACTGGCTGGTGGAATGTTGGCTTGGCCTGAATTAGAGGCCTGGTTTGTTGCCAGCAGCGTTGCTAAGTAATGAAAACCCCTAATCAACTCACCCCCTTAATGGTGCTTGGCACCAGCAGTGGTGCGGGCAAATCATTGATGACGGCTGCCCTTTGCCGGGTATTGCAGCGTCGCGGAGAAAAACCGCTGCCTTTTAAAGGGCAAAACATGAGCAATAACGCCTGGGTGGATCAAACCGGTGGCGAGATGGCCTATTCCCAGGCGCTGCAAGCCTGGGCGGCTGGGCTGGAGCCCCACCACAGCATGAATCCAGTGCTTTTAAAACCCCAGGGTGATTCCACCAGTGAGTTAATTCATCTAGGTGTATCAGTGGGGCAGGCCCGCGCTGAGCACTACTACCGCGACTGGTTCAAACCCGGTTGGGCGGCAATCCGCCAGGGACTTAGCGAACTGCAGGCAACCCACCCCGGCGGACGCTTGGTGCTCGAGGGGGCCGGCAGCCCTGTGGAGGTAAATCTGCAATCCCGGGATCTAACAAACCTGCGCCTAGCTCAATATTTGCGAGCGAATTGCATTTTGGTAGCCGATATCGAGCGCGGTGGCGTGTTCGCTCAGCTGGTGGGCACCTTGGCGCTGCTGCGGCCGGTGGAGCGTCCGTTAATTCGCGGGCTGCTGATCAACCGCTTTCGCGGCCGCCGCGAACTGTTTGATGAGGGGCGCCGCTGGCTGGAGGCCCACACCGGCATTCCTGTGCTGGGGGTGATGCCCTGGCTGGATGAACTATTTCCACCGGAGGATTCCCTTGATCTTTTGGAACGCCGTGGCCGCAAGCGCGGCGCCGAGCTGGAGATCGCGGTGCTGAAGCTGCCATCGCTGAGCAACTTCTCCGACCTTGACCCCCTGGAAGCCGAACCATCGGTTCAGCTGCGCTGGGTGGCACCTGGAGAAGCGCTCGGCCAAGCCGATGCGGTGATCGTGCCAGGCAGCAAGCAAACGCTGCGGGATCTGGAGGCCCTCAAACAAAACGGTTTTGCCAGCACTTTGCAGCTGTATGCAGCTGGGGGCGGCCATGTGTTCGGCGTGTGCGGAGGCATGCAGCTCCTTGGCCGTGAGCTGCATGACCCCGAGGGGCTCGAGGGAGGAACCAGCGCCTCCACAAGCGCAGCCGGGCTCAACCTGCTGCCGCTTCGCACCGTTTTCGGCGGCGAGAAAGCCCTGCGGCAGCGGGCGAGCCAAGCCCTGTGGCCGACCCTCAACAACCACACTTCAGCAATCGACTCCCTCCAGATCGAAGGCTTCGAGCTACACCGCGGCAGCACGATTGCACTTGAGCCCTGCCAGCCCCTTTGCGCCGATCGAGGGTTGGGCTGGGTGCAGGGCACTGTGGCTGGCACCTACCTGCACGGGGTATTTGAGAACGGCCCCTGGCGGCGACGCTGGTTAAATCAATTGCGCCAGCGCAAGGGCTTAGCGATGCTCAGCGAACAGCAACCGCACCACAGCCGTCAACGGGATGCATTGCTCGATCGCCTCGCCGATGCCTTTGAAACCCACGTGGATATCGAACCGCTATTAATTCCCAAAACACCACAACATGGCGGTTAAAACCATAAAAATCCATTGGCCAAACGGAAAGGTTTCTGAAGCAAAAGCAGGCGCCCACTGGCTTGCGGCGGCAAAATCGGCAGGCATTTCAATCCCCACCGGCTGCCTTGGCGGCAGTTGTGGTGCCTGTGAAATCGATGTAGATGGCGAAACTGTGCGGGCTTGTATCAGCTCAGTGCCAAGCCACAGCAGCAGCCTGCAGGTGGAATTCAGCAGTGATCCCCACTGGTGATAGAGGCCTTCAATCGGTTTCCCGTTGAATCGCGGTTTCCCGTTGAATCAGCCCACCGCCCAGCAACAGCTCTCCGGCATAGAACACCGCCGCCTGCCCAGGCGTAATTGAAAATTGCTCCTCTAAAAACTGCAGTTGGCAGGTGCTATCTGAAATCGGTGTAAGCAGTGCCAATTCCGGTGCACTGCGATAGCGCACCTGCACCTCCACCTGCAAGGCGGCTTGGGGAGGTGCAATCGAAACCCAGTTGATTGCAGCCACCTGGCAAGCGATGCGGCCGGCCTCCCGGCGCGGCGCCACCACCACCTGGTTCATGGCCCCATCCAGTTTCACCACATGCAGTGGCTCACTCCAGGCAACGCCTAGGCCCTTGCGTTGACCGATCGTGAAGTGCTCAATGCCATCGTGGCTACCCACCACAGTGCCATCAGCAAGCACGATCTGGCCCTGGCGCGGCGGCAGGTAGGCATCAAGGAAAGCCTTCATCGAGCCGTGGTGATCAGCCAGGCAAAGATCTTGGCTTTCAGCCTTGGTGGCCGTTCTTAAACCCAAGCGGCCAGCTTCCTGGCGGGTTTGAGTTTTGTTTAATTCACCCAAAGGAAACACCAAACGGGCCAACACCTGTTGAGGTAAGTCGTAAAGGAAATAGCTCTGATCTTTATGGCTATCAAGGCCCCTTAGCAACTGGGTACGGCCAGCTGTGGCAGCCGCCGCTGGCCGCAGGCGGGCGTAGTGCCCCGTTGCTAATCGCATGCAACCCAATTCCTTTTCCGCCCAGGCCAACATCGGCCCAAATTTCACCTCCCGATTGCAGCGGGAACATGGCAAGGGCGTTACGCCGGCTTGATAGCCCTGCACCAAAAAGTCAACAATCTGAGCCTGGAAGTGCTCGCGAAAATCCACCACATGGTGGGGAACACCAAGGGATTCACATAGGGCAGCGGCATCCACCAACCCCTCAGCGCAGCAGGCACCCTTGCCGCTCATCAACCAAAGGGTGAGGCCTTCCACCTGCCAGCCAGCTGCCTGCAACAGGGCAGCTGTGAGGGAACTATCCACCCCACCGGAGAGGCCCACGGCGATGTGATGCTCCCCTGGCCATAGCCGCAAACGCTCTAGCACCGCCTCCACGGCGGGGGTTGCGCTTGCGGTTGGCAACAAAGTAGTCATGTACCCATGTTGCCTCTTCCATGGTGTGGCCCGCCGCAAATGCCAACCACCTCTTGGTTACGGCCAACCAGATGGGGCAATTGGAGCAACAACTGATTGATAGCGGCCTACCGGTGGCGGCCTTGATGGAAAAAGCCGGTTTGGCCTTAGCCGAACGCCTAAAAGCAGAGGCAGGCCTGCGCAACCGTGGGCTGGTGGTGTTGGTGGGGCCAGGCCATAACGGCGGTGATGGTTTGGTTTTGGCAAGGGAACTGTGGCTGGCGGGCTGGCCGGTGCGGATCTGGAGTCCCTTTGCTGAACACAAACCACTCACGGCGGCCCACCTACGCCATTGCCTCTGGCTGGGGTTGCCAAAGCTGGAGCAGCCCCCTGATCCCAAAGGACCTGAACTATGGATCGATGCAATTTTTGGCATCGGTCAAAGCCTAGCCCTGCCTGAAATAGTGGCTCACAGCTTGGGGCAACGCCAACATTGCGGCGCTGAGATCTGGAGCATTGATGGTCCCAGTGGCCTCTGTAGCGATAGGGGCGTATTGCTGGGAGAAGCTGCTGCCCATTGCAGTCGCAGCTTGGTGGTGGGTCTCTGGAAACAGGGCCTATGGCAAGACAGCGCCATGGCTTGGGTGGGTGAACAGGAACGGATCGAGCTGAATTTGCCAGCAGCTGCGCTAACCGCCATTGCTAGCGAAGCGGTTTTAGGGCTTTGGGGAAATGATGCCTATGGCCCCTTGGCGCCCCAACCCATACCAGATGCCTGGGCCCCGAAACACGGCCGCGGCCGCTTGCGGATTATTGCCGGCAGCAATAGGTATCCAGGGGCCGCCCGTTTAAGCATTGAAGGAGCCAGTGCCAGCGGAGTGGGCTGGCTAGAGGCGGCGCTAGAGCAAGGCCAAGGCCAGCAGCTAGAGCAACTACTGCCCCACGTGCTCTGGCGTTCTAGGGCTGAGGGCTTAGAGCGCTTGGATGCGGTGGTGCTGGGGCCTGGCTTAGGAACAACAGCAGCTTTTCCGGCTGGACTTCAAGAATTTCCTGGCTTGCTGCTGCTCGATGCCGATGGTTTGAATCACTTGGCGATGGGAAAGCAGGTAATCCCATGGCTTTCTAACCGCCATGGCCCCACCTGGATCACTCCCCATCAAGGCGAATTCACGCGCTTGTTTCCCCAATTGGCAGGGCAAGCACCGCTGGAAGCAGCAAAAACAGCAGCACAACTAACTGGTGCCCAGGTGCTCTTGAAGGGCGCCCACAGTTGCATCGCAACCCCCGAGGGTTGCTGCTATCAGCTTTTGGAAACCAGTGCCTGGGCCGCAAGGGCGGGTATGGGTGATGTGCTTGCTGGCTATGCCGGCGGCCTTGGCGCCCTTGGCATGGCAAGCGAAAAGCAATTTTCCAACGCAATTTCAGGCCAATTGCTAGCCCTGGCGGGGCTGCGCCATGGGCTAGCGGGCCTGAGGCTTGCCCAACAAGGCCTGGGCTGCGCCAGCCCCCTGGCGGTGGCAAAAAGCTTATCTAAGTTGCAATAAATGCAATATATTTAGATTAATTCTGAATTAAATCAGCAGAAATAAGTGCAATTGTGTTGATTTACCCGTGCAAATCTAAAAGGTTACTGAAAACACATCAAGAAACTGCAAAAGCATGGGAGTTTTTGCCTACTAATGAGCTTTCCAATGACTGCCACCCCGCTTTCCGTTGTGGAGAGCAGCCGCAAAAGGGGTAACGACCCCATCAGCTGGTATTTGGCAAGCATTGGCAGGGTTCCGCTTCTAACCCCTGCCGAAGAAATCGAACTGGGCAATCAGGTGCAAACCATGATGCTGCTGGTTGAAAAAGGTGAAGAGAACTTCACCATCCACGAAAAGAAATTGGTGCGGGTGGGTCGCCGTTCCAAGGAACGAATGATGAAGGCAAATTTGCGCCTTGTGGTGAGTGTTGCCAAGAAATATCAAGGCAAGGGCATGGAGCTGTTGGATTTAATCCAGGAGGGCTCCTTGGGCTTGGAAAGGGCGGTTGAGAAATTTGATCCCACCCGCGGCTACAAGTTCTCCACCTATGCCTTCTGGTGGATCCGCCAAAGCATGACCAGGGCCATTGCCTGCCAATCGCGCACCATCAGGCTGCCGGTGCACCTGAGCGAACGGCTAGCAACCGTGCGCAAGGTAACGATGGATTTGGCCCACAAATTGGGAGCAATGCCAAATCGCCGTGAAATAGCTGAAGAAATGCAGATTGAAGTGGAGGAACTTGATGGTTTGCTGCGTCAATCCCTCACCACTTCCAGCCTGGATGCGCCAATCAGCGGTGATGAGGGCCGCAGTTTTCTCGGTGATTTGATCGCCGATAACCGCCAAGAAGAACCCCTAGATGCGGTGGAACGCCGTATGCACCATGAGCAGTTGGGCCGTTGGCTCACCTATCTCACAGCCCAGGAAAGGCAAGTGCTGGAATTGCGTTTTGGCCTCTCCGGCGAACAACGCCACACCCTTGCTGAAATTGGCCGTTTGATGGATGTTTCAAGGGAAAGGGTGCGCCAGGTTGAATTGAAGGCCTTGCGTAAATTGCGCAACCTCACCCGCAGGGTGCCATCCCAGCTCTGATTTCAAGCCACCCTGGAATTAATCCTCAGCCCAGATGTAGCGGGTTAGCTCATCGGGGTTTGGTTCAGGAGCCGCCAGGGCAAATTCCACTGAGTCCCTTACCTCAACATCGATCTCGGCATCGATTGCAGCCAAATCCTCAGCGGTGGCTTTGCCTTGGTTGAGCAATAGGGCTGAAAATTGCTTGATGGGATCCCTCTGGGCCCAAAAGGCCTTCTCCTCTGGATCACGCAGTTCATCGGGATCAGCCAAGGAATGGCCGCGGAAGCGATAGGTGAGGCATTCCAACAAGGTGGGGCCCTCCCCAGCCCTTGCCCTCTCAAGGGCCCTTTGGGTGGCGGCGCGAACGGCCAACACATCCATGCCATCAACCTCTTCCCCAGCCATGCCAAAGGCACTGGCTTTACGCCAAATTTCCGTGTCGCTGGTGGCGCGGTGATGGGCCATGCCAATGGCCCACTTGTTGTTTTCCACCACAAAAATTATCGGCAATTTCCACAACGAAGCCATGTTTAGGCATTCAAAAAATTGACCGATATTGCAAGTGCCGTCGCCAAAAAAGGCTGCTGTTACCGCATTACTGCTGCTATCACCAAGGGCATCGCGCTTATATCTACTAGTGAAAGCGGCCCCAAGTGCTACCGGGATACCTTCACCAATAAAGGCATAGCCACCCAATAAATGGTGCTCTTTAGAAAAAAGATGCATCGAACCACCCCTGCCCTTGCTGCAGCCGGTTTCCTTGCCAAATAATTCACTCATTACCTCCCTTGCTGGCACACCGGCGCTGAGGGCGTGCACATGGTCGCGATAGGTGCTGCAGAACCAATCGTGCTGGGCCTTCATTGCCTTGATAACGCCCGTGGCAATTGCCTCTTGGCCGTTGTAGAGGTGAACAAAACCAAACATTTTGCCGCGGTAATACATTTCCGCGCATTTGTCTTCAAAGCGGCGACCTAAAACCATGTCGCGGTAGAGCATCAAGCCGTCTTCCCGGTTCAGCTCCGCACCGAGCGCCGCTGGAGAAAAACCTGCGGCAGCAGCGGTTTCGCTGGTCATGGCACCTGGGCCCCATCAAAAAACAAACTTTACCGTTGAACCAACGTAAACTTCGCTCTTGTATAAGCATCCAGCGCTTGGAGCTACCGCTCGACCATTTCCGTTTACTGGGAGTTAGCCCTGTAGTTGCAAGCGATGGCGTATTGCGCACCCTGCAGCAGCGCTTAGATCGTCCCCCTGGGCCGGGTTTCAGCAGCGAAGCGCTCACCGCCAGGGCTGAGCTGCTTGAGGCAAGCGCAAATCTTCTAACCAATACAGATAAACGCAGGCATTACGAGTGCCTGCTTACGGAACAAACAACCGAAGCCTCAACAATCCTGCCCGCCCTGGAGGTGCCGTCTAATTTGGAAGTGGGCGGTTTGATTCTTTTAATGGAATCAGGCCAAGCCCTAGAAGCTTTTGAAGGGGCCCGCAGGGCTTTGCAACCACCCCAAGCCCCTGCCCTAGGCAGCAGCCGTGAGGCTGATCTCGCCCTGCTAGCTGCCCTGGCCTGCCAGCAGGGTGGCGCTGAGAGGCGCCGCGAGCGCCACTACGAAACAGCAGCCCTTTTGCTGCAACAGGGCATTCAATTGCTGCAACGGATGGGGCAACAGTTGGAGCGGCGTTTGGCCCTAGAGGCTGATCTGCAAGAGCTGCTTCCCTATCGGGTGCTGGATTTACTGAGTAGACCCCTAATCGAAGACCAGCAGCGTCAGCTTGGCCAGCAGCTTCTGCAAGAACTAATTAGTCGCCGCGGTGGCCTCGATGGCGAACAGGATCCAAATTTTTCCCAGGAAGCCTTCCAATCATTTTTTCAACAGATCCGTAATTTCCTCACCGTGCAAGAACAGATCGATCTGTTCCTCACAATGGCGGAGGCGGGTTCCGTAACTGCTGATTTCCTTAGCGCCTATGCCCTTACAGCATCTGGATTTGCCCAACGCAAACCGGAACGGATCGAAGCGGCCCTGGTGCGGCTCAAAACCCTCCATGAGGTGGGAGTTGAACCTGAAATTGCCTGTTTAGAACTGCTTTTAGGTAATACGGATTCTGCCCAATCCCATTTCCAGCGGGGCAGCGACCCTGAATTGCAGCACTGGGCCAGGGAACAAGGGGATGATCCCTTAGCTGGCGTTTGCGCCTATTGCCGCGATTGGCTCGAAAGACAGGTGTTGCCCTGTTACCGCGACCTTGAGGCCGACCCAGATCTGGAGGCCTATTTTGCCGATCGTGATGTGCAGGCTTATATCGAAAGGGGCGACCGCCGCCGCGCCCATGGAATCGATCAAAGAACCGAACCAATCACCAGCTTTGAGCTGCTGCCAAACCCAAGTGCCGCTGAACTTGAACAAATCTGGCAAAAAGAAGCAAACGAATTAAACGATTTAATTCAGCCTGAACAACCAAGAGAAAAGTTCCAGCTGCTGGAACAAATTAGGGATTGGTGGCAGTCCGAGCCATGGGAAGTAGCCATAGCCAAATTGCAAAACCTCAGCAACATCAACCGTTGGCTTGTTTTAGGGGTGGCAATGGTGGCAACCAGCGCCATTGGTTTGAATCTCGGCCGCAAACAAGATCCGCCTCCCATCCCCAAGGAAGCCCTGTTGCTGCCGCCACCACCAGTTGCAATAAACCAACCCAACTTGCAACCAAGTTTGCAACCGAAGCCAGAGCCCCCAGTTGAATCTCCAGAACAAGCAAGCAAAACAGTTTTAGAGCAATGGTTAAAAGCAAAAGCTGAAATGCTGGCAGGGGGCAACAACGAAGCGGTGCTAAGCAAACTCGCCTTACCAAAACTCGTTGATAACGTGATTGCCGATCGGGCCGACTATGCCAAAGCTGGCTTAACCCTGAAGGTGAACGCCCAGCTGGATAAATTCAGCAGCATCAGCAGCAGCCCAGTGCGGCTTGAAGCCCAAGCCCAAATCCTCTACTCCGAGGAACTGCTTGGCCCCGATGGCAAGCTGTTAAAAAAACAAAACCCCACCCCCTTAACAAATACCTATGTTTTTGTTCGCAATGGCGCCAATGGGCCCTGGCAATTGGCTGATTTTCGCGCTGGCAGCTGATGTTTGAAGAGCTTTCCCAACGGCTTGAGGATGCCGTACGCGGCCTCAGGGGCCAAGCTGCCATCAGTGAAACCAATGTTGATGGGGCGCTTAAAAACGTAAGGAGGGCCCTGCTCGAGGCGGATGTGAGCCTGCAGGTGGTGCAGGATTTTGTTGCTGATGTGCGCAGTAAAGCCCTAGGCGCTGAGGTGGTGCGCGGCATTACCCCCGACCAACAATTCATCCAGCTGGTGCACAACGAGCTGGTGGAGGTGATGGGGGGCGCCAATGCGCCTTTGGCCCAGGCCGAGGCACTGCCCACTGTGGTGCTGATGGCTGGCCTGCAGGGCGCCGGTAAAACCACAGCCACAGCCAAGCTGGGGCTGCACCTCAAGGAACAGGGTCGCAAGGCGCTGTTGGTGGCCGCTGATGTGTATCGGCCCGCAGCCATCGACCAGCTGCAAACCCTTGGGCGTCAGATCGGTGTGGAGGTATTCAGCCTTGGGGCTGATGCAAAACCGGAGGATATTGCCGCTGCCGGCGTAGCTAAGGGCCGGGCGGAGGGCTTCAACACCGTGATCGTTGATACCGCCGGGCGGCTACAGATCGACACGGCGATGATGGAGGAAATGGTGCGAATCCGCGCCGCAGTGGTGCCCGATGAGGTGTTGCTGGTGGTGGATTCAATGATCGGCCAGGAGGCCGCTGAACTCACCCGCGCATTCCATGAGCAGGTGGGTCTTACGGGGGCAGTGCTCACCAAGCTCGATGGCGATAGCCGTGGCGGCGCTGCCCTCTCGATCCGCAAGGTGAGTGGTGCTCCGATCAAATTCATCGGCACCGGCGAAAAGGTGGAGGCCCTCCAGCCCTTCCATCCGGAGCGGATGGCCAGCCGGATCCTCGGCATGGGAGATGTGCTCACCCTGGTGGAAAGGGCTCAAAAGGAGGTGGAGATCGCTGATGTGGAGCGCATGCAGCGCAAGCTGCAGGAGGCCTCCTTCGACTTCTCTGATTTTGTGCAACAGATGCGTTTGATCAAACGCATGGGTTCCCTTGGCGGACTGATGAAAATGATCCCGGGCATGAACAAGATCGACGACGGCATGCTCAAGCAGGGGGAAGCCCAGCTCAAGCGCATCGAGGCGATGATCGGCTCGATGACCCAAGAGGAAAGGGAAAATCCGGATTTATTAGCTTCGCAACCATCTAGGCGAAGGCGCATTGCCAAAGGCAGTGGCCATAAACCAGGCGACATGGATAAGGTGCTGGCCGATTTCCAAAAGATGCGCGGTTTCATGCAACAAATGAGCCGCGGCGGTGGCATGCCTGGGATGCCCGGCATGGGTGGAATTCCCGGCATGGGTGGAATGCCTGGCATGGGTGGTTTCCCGGGAATGGGTGGCCCTCAACAGGCGGCAAAGGCCTATAAACCAGCCAAAAAGCGCAAGGGATTTGGTCAGCTTTAACCGCTAACAGTTATGGTGGTTGATTCAAGTTTTCGCACGATTAGTCACGATGATCAAGCTCCGCCTGAAGCGCTTCGGTAAGAAGCGGGAAACGAGCTTCCGGATCGTGGCTTGTAACAGCACCAGCCGCCGGGACGGACGTCCCCTTGAGGAACTGGGTTTTTACAACCCACGCACCAATGAAACTCGCCTTGATACCGAAGCCCTGCGCCGCAGGCTTGATCAAGGCGCCCAACCATCAGACACCGTGCGGGGCCTCCTGGAAAAAGGCGGCATGATCGCCAAAACAATCAGGCCAGCTGAAACCGTTGGCAAGGCAAAACAGGCAGCTGCCCGCGAAGCAGAGGCAAAGGCTGCCGCAAAGGCTGCTGCTGAAGCAAAGGCTGCAGAAGTTGCTGCTGCAGAGGCTGCCAAAGCTGAAGCTGCTGCTGCTGCTTCTGCCGCCGCGGAAGTTACCCCTGAAGAAACCCCTGTAGTGGAAGCTGAAGCCTGATATCAGCCCCATGGAAGGGCGCCAGCGTTTCGCGATTGATCTTCCAGATCAAGCTGCTGCCTTGGCTTTAGCTGGCGAGGCAGAAATAAACCTTAAAAAGATCAGTGAATCAACCGGCGCACAATTAGTGCTGCGCGGTTTGCAATTACATATTGATGGCAAGCCACAACAATTGGAGCAGGCCGCCGCCGTTGTGGAATTACTACGGCATCAATGGACTGCCGGAGAAACAATTACTGCCGCTGATTTAAATACAAATCTGCAGGCACTAAATAAAGGCCATGGATCAGAGCAACGTTTATTAAGTAAACAGGTTTTAACGCGCAGCCAAAGCGGCAAGTTATTAAGGCCACGCACCCTGGGGCAACGCAACTATGTGGAGGCGATGGAAAACCATGAACTCACCTTGGCCCTCGGGCCTGCCGGCACAGGTAAAACCTTTTTAGCTGTGGTGCAAGCGGTGCGCTGCCTGCAGGAGAGGCGGGTTGAAAGAATTGTGCTCACCAGGCCTGCGCTGGAAACAGCGGTAGAGCCATACCTGCGCCCCCTATACGACGCCTTACACAGCTTGCTGAGCCCAGAACGCACAGCGGCACTACTAGACAAAGGCATTATTGAAGCAGCACCGCTTGCTTATATGGGCGGCCGCACCCTTGCGGATGCCTTTGTGATTGTTGATGAAGCCCAAAACAGCAGCTGCGCCCAAATGCGCATGCTGCTCACCAGGCTGGGCGAAAATTCGCGCATGGTGGTAGTTGGTGATCCCTCCCAAATTGACTTACCCCGCGGAGAACCCAGTGGGCTAGTGGAAGCGGCCCAAGTGCTTGATGGGGTGGAAGGTATTGCAATCTGCAGGCTTAGTGCAGCTGATGTGGTGCGCCATCCATTGGTGCAAGGGCTTGTGGAGGCCTACGCCAAGCAAGGCGGTGATCCGCACGGCAAAAACTGATTTTCGCTGCCACCATAGGGGGGTTCCCTTAGGTGAAAAGCCATGCCGGCCAGCAGTAATTTTCAACAAGCGATAAAGGAAGCGCAAAGCAGCGCCCTAGTGGGGCCAAATGTTGTTAACCGCGCTCTGCCCTATGTGGGTGGCGGCATGGTGCTCACTTCAGTGGGGGTGCTTGGTGGCTTAACAATGATCGCTACGCCCCTGTTCATGCCCCTCTTTTGGGTGGCTTTAATCGGCAACTTAATCCTATTTTTTGTGGCGCAAAACGTAGCGCTCAAAGCTAATAACGCCACTGCCTTGCCGCTATTAGCTGTTTACAGCCTGCTTACCGGTTTCACCCTCAGCGGCTTAGTGGCCATGGCCCTGAGCGGAGCTGCTGGTGTTGGCGGGGTTGCGATTGCTGCTTTAGCTACTGGCATCACATTTGTGATCGCATCGATTGTGGGCCGTCGCATGAGCGACAGCGTTGGCCAATCCCTCACGGCAGTGGTGGGTTTGGGCATCGTGGGGCTATTAATCGCCATGGTTGTGCAACTTATCGGCGGTATTTTTGCCCCCGGCATGTTCATGGGTGGTGGATTTGAATTAATGATTGCCGGCTTTGGCACGGTGTTATTTGTTGGAGCTGCATTTGTAGATTTCTACACAATGCCCCGCACCTATCGCGACGACCAATATTTAGCCGGTGCCCTTGGCATGTATCTCACTTACATCAATCTATTTATTTTTATCCTGCGCCTCATAATCGCCCTTAATGGTGGCAGCCGCCGCGATTGATTGGTAGGAGTTAGCGCTTTAAATTGTATTTACTCAGCAACAGACAATACAGCCGCCTTAATGGCGGCTTTTTGTTCGGCGTCGTATTGCCAACGCTCAAGGAAAGCCACATCACTGCCCTCGCCATTGGTGGCAGCCAATAGGATTTCAAGCCGGTTTTTAACAGCTGCTGGTTCAAGTTGCTGCAGTAGCTCAATACTGCGCCGTTGCACCCGCTTGGAACCTGAGGCCTGTTCATCAGCGCCCACCCTTAGGTGATAAACGGCCATGGCAGTGCTCATGGCTAAGTTGCGAACGGTTAAATCCACCACCCCCTCACCCGCTAAGCGCAGGGCCATCACTAATGGTTCGGGTAGGCGATCCATCAAGGGATTTTCCGCTGGCAAACTCACCACAAAAAAGCCGCGGGCGCCATCACGGCTAGCAACGAGATCAGCCACTTTGTCTGCTAATACCTCATCACTGAGGTCCCCTTGTTCCCAAGCGCCACACCAAAGGGCAGCTGCTTCCATCGCCTCTTCAAAGCTCATCTCAAGGGTTGAAACCATCAATCCAGGTTATGGGTTTTAGCCGCTGGTTTGGTTGCACCTGCACACTGGGTGCATGCAGATCCCAATACCAAACGGCACTGAATTGCAATGGACCCCAACGCCAGATGGGTTCCGCTCCGGTTTTGTTGCCCTAATTGGCAGGCCAAATGTGGGTAAATCCACCCTCTTGAACCAATTGGTGGGAGAAAAAGTAGCGATCACCTCACCGGTAGCCCAAACAACACGCAACAGGTTGCGGGCAATTCTCACAACAGAAACGGCTCAACTGGTGCTGCTAGACACACCAGGTATCCATAAACCGCACCACCTGCTGGGTGAACGCCTCGTGCAAACCGCCCGCAACAGCATTGGTGAAGTGGATGTGGTGCTTGCCCTGATGGATGGCAGCGTGCCCATGGGTCGTGGTGATCAATTCGTGCTTGATCTGCTGCAGCAAATCCGCCAACCGGTGCTGCTAGGCCTAAATAAACAAGACCTGGTGGCAGCGCAAGAGCAGGCAGAACTAATTGCCAGCTACCAAGCAGCTTTGCCCCAGGCGCCCCTATTTCCATTCAGCGCCACCAGCGGTGAAGGCTGTGCTGCATTGGTGGCAGCCATGGCGGAACTGCTACCGCCTGGGCCGATGCTTTATCCAGCTGGCACCATCAGCGATCAACCGGAACGCCTACTTCTGGCTGAATTGATCCGCGAACAGGTGTTGCATCTCACCCGCGAAGAAATCCCCCATTCGGTTGCAGTGCAAATCGAACGATTAGAAGAAGATGGGCCCCGCACCGCAATTCTCGCCACCGTAATGGTGGAGCGCAGCAGCCAAAAGGGGATCCTGATCGGCAAAGGCGGCGCGATGCTCAAAGCAATCGGCACCGGCGCCCGGCTGCAAATGCAAAAGGTATTTGATGGCCCCGTTTACCTGGAATTATTTGTGAAGGTAGTGCCCCACTGGCGACAAAAACCTGGCCGCCTAGCTGAACTTGGCTACCAAGGGGAATGAAGGGGGAGGCATTAATCAAAGCTTAGTTAACCAAAAAAACACAGATCCTTAATCAAATTAACTCCATCCGTTAACGCAATGAGATGGTTTTGAATTCCATTATTAGCAGGATATTTCACAAAGCTTCGTGACTTCATCTTTTGCTGATCTAACAAGCTTGAACAGCCTGCGCCTTACTGGTGGTGCTGAGATTAGTGCCTTCCATGCGGCTTCTAAACTTATATTCACCATTGGCGGTAATACAAGTTTATCAGCAGTAAACTTCACCGATCCAGCAAATCCAACCCTTAAGGAAACAATAACCTTATCGGGTAACACAAATAGCGTTGCAGTTAGCAGCACTGGTTTAGTTGCAGTAGCTGTTGAAGGCACTGGCTCAGCTAGATATACGGAAGGAAAAGTATTTTTCTACAAAGTCTCTGGAGAAGGTAGCAGCGCAACAATTACTGCAGCTGGCTCGGTAGCTGTGGGAATAGTTCCAGATTCAATTGCATTCACACCAGATGGAAACAAGCTAGTAGTTGCAAATGAAGGAGAACCAAATGAACTATATACAGTTGATCCAGAGGGAACAATTTCTTTAATTTCAATCAATAATACAACCCCTGCAGATTCTACAGTTGCAACGCTCGGATTCACAGCACTTAATGGTAGAGAAGCCGAACTAAAAGCATTAGGAATAAGGATTTCAGGTATAGCAGGAACTACCGCTGCAAAGGATTTAGAACCAGAATATGTTGCTATTAGCCCAGATGGGAAAAAAGCATATGTAACATTTCAGGAAAATAATGCAATTGGAGTTATAAATATTGAAGGCAACATTCCAGTTTTAGAAAGCTTGAGAGCCGTAGGTGTTCAAGATTATGTTAGAGGAAAACCAAGCGTAACTAATTATGATTTAGTGATCGCAAGCCCTGGCACAACAAGCGCTGGTGCTGTGGTGCCGGGCGGCGGACTTTCAGGCCTATATGCAACAGGCCGAGATGCCCAAGGTAGATTGTTGTTTATAGCACCGGCAGACAGGGGACCCAATGGTGGCGTAGCTTCAAAAGACGTTGTTAAAGCGGATGGCACCCCAGGAACAGACGGAACTCCAGATGCCGTTCAACCGTTTCTACTTCCGGATTATCAAGCCCGTTTTTACAAACTTGCCCTGGATGAAAAAACAGGAGTTGTATCAACATTAGGAGAAATAAAACTTACCCAAAAAGACGGCACAACTCCAATCACAGGCCGCTCTAATGGCAAGGGAGACCAGATTCCAGTAGATGCAAATGGCAACCTGCTGAGCTACGACCCCTACGGTGCCGACCTGGAATCAATAGTTCAAGATAAGGATGGCAACATCTGGATGAGCGATGAATATCGACCTGCCGTTTATAAATTCAATGCAACAGGCCAATTAATTGAGCGCTATGTGCCTGTTGGAGCTGGCGTAGCAGCCGGACTCGCCGCTGGTGCCCTTGGCAAGGAAACATTGCCTGCTGAATACGCCAAGCGCCAAACGAACCGCGGCTTCGAAGGCATGGCCTACGACGAAGCAAATGGCAAGCTGTTTGCCTTTGTGCAAAGCCCACTGGATGATGTGGGTGCCAACGACGGCAAGAAGAGTTCATTAATTAGAATCCTTGAAATAGATGCAACTACGGGCAATCCTTCCGCTGAATATTTATATTCAATGGCAGGGAAAGATACAGTATCACCAGATGGTTCATTATATGAAGCAAAGGTTGATAAGATTGGTGATGTTGCCTACGACGCAAAAAGGCAGGTATTCTACGTACTTGAGCGTGATTCAGCGCCTGGAGCACTAAGCTACAAGCAGGTTTTTGAAGTTAGCCTAAAAGGAGCTACAAATATATTAGGTAATGCAGTTGCAAACGAGGAAAATCTTAGCATAGATTCACTACTATCAACACATAGCATAAAATTAGCAAGCAAAGTACTAATAACCAATCTAGCAAGCATTGGCTACATTCCCAACGACAAGCCAGAGGGTTTAGCACTGCTAAGCGACGGACGCCTGGCTGTTATCAATGATAACGACTTTGGAGTAACGTCGCTAACTGCAACTGAATACACAGCTCTAAGCTCCACTGAAAAAGCAAAATACAGTCTTGCTTCAGATATAAATGGATCCAAAACATACGTATATTCGAATCCAGCGGTAGACGCAAAGATTCAACTTGGCATAGTTAACTTCTCGCCAACATACATTGATCCAGATGATAAAGATGGTGGGATTAAATTACTTGCTAATCAAAATATATACGGATTACGCATGCCTGATGGCATAGCAGCCTATCAAGCTGTTGGCGCCAATGGCTCAGCCCAAACGTTCACAATTATTGCAAATGAAGGTGATGGCCGCGTACGGCCAGATGGCGAATACACAAATCCATCAAATAACGAAATAACCAAAGAGGGCGCCAATCATAATGATGAATTCCGACAAGGCGTAACAGGTGCAGGTACTGATAAACGCTTAAAAACAATTAAAGACCTAGGCAACTATGATTCAAACACAACAGCTTATGAGCAAAAATTTAGTTTTGGTGGGCGCTCGATAACAATTCTTGATTCGCTAGGCAATATTGTTTGGGATAGCGGCGATTTAATTGATCGTGCAGCGATAGCAGCAGGTATATACGACGACACAAGAAGT
>NZ_JAGQBK010000018.1:0-32745 GCF_024345595.1 Synechococcus lacustris Maggiore-St4-Slac
AACAAGCCAAGCTGATGCCGCACGATTTGGTGCTGCACTTGCTCCCGCTGTTACAAATGAACTCGTAGCAGATATTGTAAATCAAGCCTACAATGGCAACCGAGAACTTCTTGGTAGCGAACAACTTGCTTGGCTGAAAAATGAGATAAGTACATCCACTGCAACTTGGCAGGTTCTTGGTTCGGGAACATTAATGCAAAATATGGCAATTCCAGCCGAATTACTTTTAAATGCCGGCGATCCTAAAGTATTAGCGAAGTACGCCGCACCATTGCAAAAATTAGCTCTAGGCCAAACACTCACGGCAGAAGAACAAGCACTATTTAATGAAGCTGGCAAAATCCCATACAATCTTGATGCATGGGATGGTTATGGTGTTGAGAGGGAAGAAATTTTCAAGGCAGCACTACAACTTGGCAAGAACCTTGTAAATCTTGCCGGTGATACTCATAACGCATGGGCTGGCATACTTGATTTCATGGGTAATGCTGATATTGCCCAACAAGCCTTCCCCACAGGTAGCTTCCTGGTGGGTACAGAAAATCGTGCCGCCTTCAAGGAAATCATCACCTCTGGTGAAAATACCAATAACAAATATCGTTTCAATGGCATACCAGATGGCATTGGCGTAATTGACAATGGCTCCACTCTTAGGGTTCTTGTAAGCCATGAGCTCGCTAGCACTGCCGGTGTTGCTCGTGCCCACGGATCTACAGGTGCCTACGTTTCAGATCTAACAATCGATAAGGCCACCTTGGCCGTAATTTCCGGCGCTGATTTCCTTAAATCGGCAAACGATCTCTACCTTGCAAACAGCACTGGCACCGGCTGGACAAGCGGCACCACCTACGCGTTTAGCCGTTTTTGCTCAGCTGATCTTGCTGCAGCAACAGCATTTAAAACAGCCACTGCCGGCTACGACGGCCGCATTTTCTTAACAGGAGAAGAAAGCGGCGCAGAAGGCAGAGCCTTTGCACACATCGTTACGGGTGCAGAAGCTGGCCGCGTTTATGAACTGCCCTCCCTTGGTAATCTTTCCTTTGAAAATGTTGTTGCTAATCCCAAAGAGCAAGCCAAAACAATTGCTGTTGGATTAGACGACACCAGCACAGATGGCCAGGTATACGTTTATATCGGAAGCAAAGCAGCTACCGGCAATGCTGTTGAGAAAGCGGGCCTAGCCGGTGGAAAGCTATTTGGCGTAAAGGTTGGAGCCGCCGCCGCTCTCGCCCAAGAAGTTGCAACAACTGCAGCTGAAACCGGTCTTGCTCTCACCAATGGCATTGGTGACTTCAGCCTGGTTGATCTAGGCGATGTGAAAGCAAAAACTGGCGCTGAGTTAAATACAGATAGCAAAAATAAATTTGTAACAAACTTCCTGCGCCCAGAAGATGGTGCTTGGAGTCTTGATGGTAAAACCTTCTACTTCGTAACAACGGCTTCCAGCACCACAAATAGCAGGCTCTGGGCCCTTGAATTTAGTGATGCAAGCAATCCAGAGGCAGGCGGCAAAATAAAGGTTCTTCTAGATGGAAGTGAAGGTCATATGAGTTTAGACAACCTCACTGTTGCCAACGACGGTAATATTCTTTTACAAGAAGATCCAGGTACTAATGCTCGCCTAGCTAAAATCTGGGCATATAATGTTTCAACAGATAAGCTAACTGAGCTAGCTCAACATGATCCAGCGCTATTCACAGGCACCGTTTCAGGCACGGGCAATGTAACTATCGATGAAGAATCTTCCGGTATTGTTGATATCACTTCATTCCTAACAGGCGTTGCCGGTTATGACACCACTAAATTTAGTTATTTCCTCTCCACTGATCAAATCCATAAAAAAGTAGACGACCCAATTGAACAGGTGGAGATGGGTCAGTTATCAATTATGGCTACGCCAAAGGTTCCAATCGTTCCCGGAACCTTCGCTGGAATTGAGCTGGCAACTCCAGGTATTTCTTCCCCTGGCTTCGAAAAATATTTCCCAGGTGTAACAGGTTTAGACAGCATATTTGAAGCCTATGTGAATGATCTAACCTACGCAAATTTACAAGATCGAGGATTCCTTGATCTAAACATGAGCAAAACTCAAATAACTGCTGGCTTTGAATTTATTAAAGGTATAGATCCTATTACAAAGCAACCTATTTGGGAACGCGATACTTTAATTACCAATTCCACATCTAAGCTCAAAGAATTAATTGGGGTAAATACACCTTTATTGAAATCCAAAGTTCCTGGGTTAAAGATTTCTGAGGTATTCACAATAGGAGAAGCTTTTGGCACCTATATCCCCACCGGCACCCCTGATGGCATGGGCGCCTACTTGAAAGATGCAAATACAATTCGCTTGCTCTTCCAATCAGAAATCGTTAAAACCGCTGGCTATGAATATAAACTCGCTAATAACACCCCTTTAACCGGTGCTCGTATTCACTACCTTGATATAGATAAAGCTTCTAATCAAGTTATTGGTGCTGGCCTTGCCTACGACAAAGTTTATGATCGCAGCGGCGCTCTTGTTACAACTGCTAGTCAGATATCAGGTGATGCAAATACCAAAAATGGCTTTGATCGCTTCTGCGCTGCAAACCTGATCGAGGCCAATCCCTTTGGCACCGGCAAGGGCTTTGCTGATCGCATTGAACTACTAGGAGAAGAAAGCAGCTCTGCCAACAACTCACTCGGTGGTGCTATGTATGCCCTGGATGTGGCAAATAATGCACTACACGCTTTGCCTGATCTCGGTTTTGGTTCATGGGAAGGTGCCACCGCCGTAGACACCGGCAACACAAACCAAGTAGCTCTCATCCTTGGTGATGACTACGCATCCGCAACCCTTGGTGCTCCCATCTATATGTATGTGGGCACCAAGAGCACTGCAGCTAACGCCACCTTCCTACAACGCAACGGCCTCACTGGCGGCAAGCTTTATGCCTGGGTTGCTACCTCAGGTGCTGCCCTAAACCGACCCAGTGAATTCAAAGGATTTGGCACCTCTGCAGACGGCAACTGGGTGGAAATCGCCACAAAGGATGCCGCCAAGGCCGGCACCACCGGTTACGACGCCCAAGGTTACAAATCTGCAGATCTACTGCGTAAAGATGCCGACAGCAAAAATGCCTTCCTTGCTGCTCGAATTGAAGATCTAGATTACAACCCAAATAATTTCAAACAAGTTGCTTTTGTTGCCACAGGCAATGAAACATTTGATGGCGGCGTCGACCTACTCGGCACCGTTTACACCCTTGATGTAACATTCAACGGCGCCGTTCCAGCCGCAAGCAAACTAAAAATCGTTTACGACGGTGATGATGCAGGCAACGGCAGCGCTGGCCTGCGCAGCCCAGATAACATCGCCTTCTCTAAAGACGGTTTCATCTACGCCCAGGAAGATAAGGCTGTTTATTCAACTGCAAGCGATTCCAAATACGGCACGGAAAAGGGCTCCATCTGGAAGCTCGATCCCACCACCGGTAAAGCCATCCGCTGGGCACAAATCGATGATTCCATCGATCCCGATGGTGCCGGCGGCCAAGCACTAGACACCAAAGACAGCGGCTACTTGGGCTATGGCTGGGAATCATCAGGCATCATCGATGTATCCGCCCTCTACAACCACGCACCCGGAACCGACTTCTTTGCAAACGTTCAAACCCACGGCGTTAAAGGCGGTGCTATCACCGATCAAAACCTCGTGGCCGGTGGGCAGATTCTTAAGCTTGAATCTGCAATTGCAAAAACAAACCTCAGCTACACACCATCAACCGGTGGCAATCCAATAACAGCTAAATTCACACCAAAATCTGGATCACTTGAGGGTGATGCCTCATTTAACCGCCTAGCGGCTTCACCATCATTTACCAATAAAAATCCCAAATTAGATATTGGCAAAACCGGCTTAAATTTCTCGCTTAGGATTGATCAATCCAGTACTGATAAAACAGCTGATGTATCAGTTGACCTAACACCAATGCTCGATGGATTATCAACTACAGGTAAACGCCTTGCTTATTTTGTTTACGACACCCCCACTGATGGTTCAGCTCCATTAGCAACTGCCTTTACCTACGACCCAATAAAGAAAGCTGGTGCTCGTTTTTACGACCTCGATGGCAATGGAACTGCCGACACAGCAAATCTAGAATTTGTAGACGGTGGCTATGGTGATAAAGATGGTGTAAAAAATGGAACTATAGTTGACCCTTCCACTCCAGGTGTTGTTTCTATCGCTGCCATATTTACAGCAACTTCAAATAGCCTCTCAGTGGGCGATCCCACAGATAGCACATCTCCAGCTGCCATAATTGTTAAAGCAAGCATTAGCTCAAGGGCAAACTCGGTTAACCAAGTTGGTTATGTGGCACTTAACTCCTCGGAAGCAAATACCCTTACCTATGATTTAATACGTGATCGAGGCACCATTTTGATGGCCAACTTAGAGAGCAGCAATGCCCCTAACGTATCTGCAATGAAACTGGAAAACAATATCACACTTATAAACGGCCAAAAGCTTGTATTTTTTGAAATTGTAGATACAACCCTCGAAGCCTTAATGGCCAAGGGATCAACAATTGATAGTTTTGGGTCTAATTTCCAAATTCTCGATGTAACTAAACAAACGGATACCACTGCAACAGCAAGCAAGGGAGGTAACACCCTTGCTCTTAGCCTTCAGCCTGATTCCGTGGTTGCGTCCCTGGGTGATCTGATCTCCAATAAAATGGGTGAAAATCCAATCCTTGATTTCTCTGCCTTAACTGGCAGCATAATCACAGGTAGTGTTTCCCTTGCAAGGGAAGCAAGCTACGACTCATCAATTGGTTTCTATCGCATTCAAAGAAATGATGGAGCTGTATTGGATCCAATCACCAATACCTTGATAACGCCCGGCTCAGCTGGTTATAAAGCAGCGGCTTTAAGCGCTAGCAATCTATTCACTGGATTTGGCAACCTTTCGATTTCTAATGGTGCCACCCGCACAGACACATTGGCCGAATTCAGTGATGCTGGGATGCTTGCACCATATGCAACTGTTGCTCAAACGGGAGAAACCTTCTTCTCCTTTAAAGGAGCAAATAGCGATGGCATGAACCACTTCCGCATGCTTGGATCTGGTGTTATTGGCCTTGAAGATGTAGCCGGTGGTTTCGACCAAGACTTTGATGACAACGTATTGAGCTTTAACTTCAAGCTCAAATAGGGCACTGCAGTCTGTTCTATCGATCCGGCAGGATGGGCATAGCACCTACCCTGCCGTGATCGCTGCCGCCACTGAATTCCAGCCGGGCTCTGCTGCAGAGCTACTAGCCCTCTGCGCAGGTGAATGGATGTGTTTGCGTTCCAAATATGTGCCGGCTGGCGGTGATGAGGATTGGCAACAAAGTGAAAGGGCTGATCTGCAATGGATCTGGCTCGCCAGCACTGAGCCAGATCAGTTAGGAACATTGCAGTTCCTAACCAAGGGGGAACCTCCCCAAAAACTGCAATTTTTTAGCGATGGCAAGCTCAAAACCGCAACAGGTGATCATGCTTCCTGGAAGCTGCGCGCTGGCCAACTGGAATTAAGCCAGCAGATTGGCGCACAACGATTAGAGGAAACGATCTGGTTTAGTAAGCCAAATCTGCGCCTGCGCAATGTGTTGATTTGGCATGGTGATCAATTAATAGCAGCACAGTTTTGCTCGGAAATCCGCCGGGTTAGCCGATCTGTGGCTTGAAATGATCCCAACAGATAAGCAAATGCGCATTGATGTGTTGAGCCTGGTGCCGGAGGCATTTGCACCATTGCGGCAATTAGGAGTAATTGGCCGCGCCTTTAGCAATGGTATTGCCGAACTTCACTGCCATAATCCCCGTGATTATGCCCTAGATCGCTACCACAAAGTAGACGATGAACCCTATGGCGGAGGTGTTGGGATGGTTTTAAAGCCGGAACCCGTTTTTGCTGCCTACGGCGCTATTCCCAAGGGGCCAGCAGGGCGCAGCCTATTAATGACACCCCAAGGCAAACCGCTATGCCAGGCCGACCTGCAAAGGTGGGCCGGGGAATATCAGCAACTGATCTTGATTTGCGGCCACTATGAGGGCTTTGATGAACGCATCCGCAGCCTTGCCGATGAGGAGATCTCCCTTGGTGATTTTGTGCTCACTGGAGGCGAGCTACCAGCGATGACGATTATTAATGGCGTGGTTCGTTTGCTACCCGGCACCGTTGGAAGCGCCGAATGTTTAATTGATGAAAGCCATAGCGCTGGTTTATTGGAACATCCCCATTACACGCGTCCGGCTGAATTTCAAGGGCTTAGTGTTCCAGCGGTATTGCGCAGCGGCGACCACGCTGCCATCTCCCGCTGGCGCAGCGCCCAGCAGCAGCAACGCACCCGCGAGCGCAGGCCCGACCTGTGGGCTAAATGGCAGGCGCAGCAATGATTAGGTCTAAGCGATGACAGAAGATATACGCTGGCAACAACGCTTTAGCAATTTTCAGCTTGCCTTATCGCAGCTGGAAACTTCTTTTGAGCCGCCGGAGCTCAATGGGCGTGATCAGCAAGGGCTAATCAAGGCATTTGAATACACTTTTGAATTAGCTTGGAATTCGCTGCGCGATCTATTTAGCTCAAGGGCAATGGTTAGCTACAAGCCAGGTTCCGATATTGATCTATGCTTAGAAGGCAAAAACCTTAACCACAACAACCGCTTGCTAATATTAAGTGCAGTGGGTGATCTACTATCGCCCTGGCGCGTAGATCTTGTAATCATGCATCAATTAGATCAAAATTTATTAAACCATATTAATAGAGTTGGCCATTGCATTTGGAGAAAAAGCACCCCCAAAGATCTTTCTATTCACCATCAACCATGAATATCCGGATCGGCAATGGCTACGACATTCACCGCCTAGTTGCAGGTAGGCCATTGATCATTGGTGGCCAGTTACTAGAGCATCCCGCCGGCTTAGGACTCGATGGCCACAGTGATGCTGATGTGCTGGTGCATGCAATCATGGATGCCCTTCTTGGCGCCTTGAGCTTGGGCGATATCGGTAAATACTTTCCCCCTGATGATCCCAAATGGAAAGGCGCTAATAGCCTTGAATTACTAAAACAGGTGCATTTATTAGTAACAGCTAAAGGATGGCAGGTAGGCAATATTGATGCTGTGATCATTGCCGAAAGGCCCAAACTAAAGCCGCACATTGAAGCGATGGCCGCCGCCATTGCCAACCAGCTTTGCCTTAGTGCCGATCAGGTGGGTGTTAAAGCAACTACAAATGAAAAACTAGGCCCTGAAGGTAGGGAAGAAGGTATTTCTTGCCATGCGGTTGCCCTACTGGTGCGCCTATGAAAATTAGTGCCTTGTTAAAAATACTGGCGGATAATTGCCTGATCCTTTTGGGCTTTTTTGCTTGCCTTTTGATAACAACAAGCCCAGCTATGGCCCTGCGGGAACTTGATCCCAATGCGGGGGTGGTGGAGGTTTTACAAATGCCGGTAACAAAAGACCAAACCAACTGTTGGCGCATGGCAGAGGAAAAGGTATGGGAACCATGGCTTGAGCAACAGAGCGGTTACCAAGGCAGGGAATTACTTTGGGATCGCGATCGCCAACAGGCCGTGGTTTTAATTGGTTGGTTGAGCCAATCTGAATGGGATGCAATTCCAGCTGACAGTATTAAAAAAACTGAGCAACGATTTGATGGGGTTTTGCAACGTTGCTTAGGTAGTGGTGCCTCAAAACCCCTACCCCTACAACGCACTGGATCTTTGCAACCAATACCATGACCTATGTGCTCGGCACCCACAGCGAAGAACTAGAACGGCTTGGCCGTCAACATCAAATCTGGCAAGCAGAGGCCATGGCTGCTTGGGATAAAGCTGGTTTTAAAAGCGGTGATCACCTTTTGGATCTTGGTTGCGGCCCAGGCTTTGCCAGCTTTGATTTAGCCGAACTGGTGGGGTTAACAGGGCAGGTGCTAGGCATCGATCAAGCCGCTAACTACATCACACATTTAAATAAACAGGCCGCTGAATTACAGCTTCCACAGTTAAAAGCTGAACTGCATGATTTAACAGCATCCACACCTACGCTGATTGGTAATCAAAACTGGGATGGTGCCTGGTGCCGATGGTTGTGCATGTTTCTTACTGATCTAGATCCCCTATTGGCATTAATCAAAAGCTCCCTAAAGCGCGGCGCCAAATTAGTTATTCATGAATACATTCGCTGGGATACCTTTTCATTGCATCCCCATGGCGCAGCTCTAGCTGAATTTGTGAACTGTTGCATTCAGCATTGGCAATCCCATGGTGGTGATCCAAATGTGGCTAGCAGGCTTCCAGCGCTTTTGCAGCAGCAGGGTTTTGAACTAGTAAGCAGTTGCAGCCTGCTTGCCTGCACAACTAACGGCCAGGCAAAAGCCCAATGGCTAGAGGATTTTCTTACTAGCTACCCGTCCCAGCTAATTGCTGATGGTGTTTGGACACAAAGCCAGCAGGAGGCCCTTGAAGCAGAAATTAGCCAAGCCAAAAAAAATCAAAGCCTCTGGCAAACCCCTGCCCTTGTTGAACAGATTTGGCAAAAATCATGAAAGATGATCAGAGTGAAATATTGCATCGTTTAGATTTAGATCGCCGTAATCGGCTTGGCATGATAGAGGCAGTGTGGGGAGAACATAAAACAGCAGAACAGATAATTGCCATTGCCATTGAGATGCAGGCTGCGGGTGAATTAATGCTTGCCACTAGAATTAATCAAAGCAAAGCCACTGAAATTGCACTTAAAATACCAAATATTAAATATTATCCTCAGGCGCGCTGTTTAAGCCTTGGCAAGTTGCCTGAAACCGGCATTGATGGCTTTGGTGATGTGGCGATCCTCACCGGTGGCAGCAGTGATATCGGCGTTGCCTCTGAAGCGCAACTTGCTTTGGCCTGCCATGGTATTTATTCTGATTTAATTGCCGATGTGGGCGTGGCTGGCTTGCATCGGCTCATGCATCAATTACCCGAACTTCATAAGTATCAGGTTTTGATTGTGTGCGCTGGCATGGAAGGTGCTCTCCCAACCGTGGTTGCGGGTTTACTGCCCCAGCCGGTCATTGCCGTGCCAGTGAGCGTGGGTTATGGAGTAAGCGCCGGTGGAACGGCAGCACTGCATGGAATGCTGGCAAGTTGCGCGCCGGGGCTTGCTGTTGTGAATATCGATAATGGTTATGGGGCAGCAATGGCAGCTTTACGAATTATCAAAGGTGCTTAGCAAAATTAATTAGATGCAATTTCAGTTTCAACTAATTCGCGCAGCATTGCGATCCAAGCGAGCCATTCTCTCCGAGGCAATTCCGAATCGCTTGGCAAATCTTCATAGCGATAAATTGTAGCTAATGGGGAAAGATCGGCCAATAAGTTTAGCCCTGATGGCAAACAGATTCCAATTCTAGCAAGTAAAGCAATAAGCACATTTAAATCATGACTGCGGGGGTAATCCTGCTGATGAAAAGCAAGCAATGCTTTTAATAATTTTTCCGCAGCCTGCTGAGCATGAAAGCCAACGGCATCATCAGAAATAGTTTTATCATCAACTAAAAGCACCAAAATAGCTTGATCCTGCAAAGCCTTACGCAGCAAAAGATTAGCTTGTTCAGCTGGCTTCATATAACACTCTGCCTTGCAAGGCTGCTTGGTATTCAATTGTTCCAGGTATTAGAGATCTTTCCGAAAAACTTTCCTCAGTAGTTACAACCAAATCAATCGGTATCAGCACATCACTTAATAGTTTTCGCAAGCGAATAATTTCCTGATAGCGGTTTGATATATTCTTCTCTATAACCATCAAATCCAAATCATTCGCAAACTGAAGCTCTCCCCTCACCGCAGAACCAAATATTATTATTTTCGCAGAGCTACCATCTAGCAATAAGCGTTCGAGCACTTGAGCAATTTTAGCCTCAGTTACAGCCCACGGCGTAATTTTATTTGATTTTTTATACGCAATATCCTGGCTCACAATTATCAAAGGTGCTTCAGTTGTGGATAGGCGGTAATCAACTCATCAGCGCTTAATACATCGCCTTCCGCATCCGGCTGCCAGATCACTTCTAGGGCCAATAGATCGCTGGCTGGCACTGCTCCTAGCACCCCCAAGGCATCGCGTAACTGCTCGGCTGTATCTACAGATTTAATCGTCATACGTCGGCGGCTAGCCACCAATATTGTTATGGCGATGTAATCATTGGAAGCATCAGCATCACCAGCTTTAACGATGCTTGCTTCATTTTCATCGCGGCGGCGACCAGCAAAGTTACTTGTTACTTCACTACTTAATTTGCTGCGTTCCTGCATTGAAAGGCGATTAAATGTGGCCTCTGCCGTATTAAAAGGCACTTGACCCAATTCAACATTTGCATATACCCATTGGTCGGGATGGCGCAACAAAGCAAGGGTTGCATCCTGCAATACCTGTTGCAGGCCAGCGCTATTGCTGGTATCTGCGGTGCGCGCATAGCGACGCAAATCCTGTTGCAATGAGCGGGCACTGGCGAGCAGGCCAAGTTGCAGCTGGGCCACCGCTACGGGGCCATCCACAATTTCCCGTTCAGCTGGTAACCCAGGGTTGACGCCGCCGCCAATGGCACCCCTCAAGCCATTAACAACCACCCCAACAATTGCCATCAGGATCAAAAAGCCAAATAGGCCGCCGCCACCAAAACCTAAAAACGGCACGATGAATGGAAAACCAATACCACCGCCACCAAAACCACCTCCGTAGCCACCGCCATAACCACCCCGGTAGCCACCACCACCGCCATAGCCGCCGCCACTGCGAAATGAAGGGCTAGAGGAACGGAAGCTGCCGCCACCGATGCGGCCACCACTGGCAGCATCAGCTGGCTGGGGGTTACCTAAAAAAAGCAAACCAGCAGCAATAACTGGCATTAATGAAAGCGAAAAGAAACGCATGATCCGGCGGTTTGAAAAGCGGTTGGTTAAAAAAGTGAGCAACACCTAGGGCGCCATAACTAGCCAAATACTAGGAAAGCTGAGCGGGTTCGTTGTTACGGAATCTACCCACCTCCAACGATCGTTACCACCTCCAAACGATCGCCAGCTTTGATTAGCTGATCAGCCCAGCAAGACCTTATTAATAATTCCTCGTTGTATTCCACCACCACCAGTTGCGGTTTATAGCCAAGCCATTGCAGCAATTCAGGCAGTTTTAAACCAACGGGGCAACTGCTTTGCTCACCATTAAGCCAAATTTGGCATTCAGTCATTAGCTATGAGCTCCAGTAATTCTTTAGTTGCTGCAGCTGGATCGGCCGCTTCCATCACCGCGCGCACCACGGCAAAACCAGCAGCAGCGCCAGCTTCAGCTAACACTGGCTGCAAATTGCTTGCATCAAGGCCACCGATGCAAAAAAACGGCACTTGGGCATTTGCAGCCGCAATTCGCAAGTAATCAAAACCCACAGGCTGCCTTCCAGGCTTAGTGGGGGTGGCATAGATGGGTCCCACACCCACGTAGTTGCAACCAGCAGCTTGGGCCCTTTGCAAATCCTCAAGGCAATGGCTGCTTTGGCCAATCAAACGATCGGGGCCCAGCAAACGCCGCGCCATCGCTGGCGGCAGATCTGTTTGGCCGAGGTGCACGCCATCGGCATCCACCGCAAGGGCAATGTCTAGCCGGTCGTTAACAATAAAAAGAGCTCCATAGCGGTTGCATAGCTGCCGCAGGGCAAGGGCCTCCTGGTAGCGCTGCAGGTCGTTTGTGCTTTTACTGCGATGTTGCACCAGTTTCACCCCAGCCTTAAGCGCTTGCTCCACCACCTCAAGCAAATGGGGCACCTCTGCAGTAATCAAATACAACCTGGCCGCCGCCAGCCGTTCCACACGGCTTTGATCAGCTAGAAGCTGGGTTTCTAAATCGTATAAACGGTAGCGGCAGGCCTCTGCCACAGCAGCCAGGCCAGGGTTGCTGGCCCTGCCAAATTCCTCCAGCACCCTCAGGGCCTCCTGGGCCCTTGCGCAATTAGCGGCCACCACCGCTTGGGAATCCAAACGTTGCGCCTGGGCTGGATGGCCTAAACCAGCTGCGCTGTCGCTAGCTGTGTGGCGCGCTTGGCGGTAGCTGGGCAAATGGCAACTACCCAGTTGCTGGCGTAAATCCTTAAGGGCTGCCACCAGGTCGCGGCGGTTTAAGCCAAAGCGGGCCCAATCTTCCGCCACCCGCAAACCCTCCCGGGCGCGGTCGAGATTTGCATCCAGTAGGCGCAACACCGCTGGATCAACGCAAGGGGATGTCACAACAATTAGAGCCAACGCGCTGTTCCCTGTTTAGCCTGAAATATCCCCCGCACCTTTGTGGTGGCAGAAGAACCTAAAACTCTCCCCCAATACAGCAGTTCCGATAACCCCACCACGGTGTTGATCTGGGGTGCGGTGCTACTGGGCGGCATCGCTGCCTTCATCGCCTGGGGACTCACCCATGCCTACCCAAGCGCCTAGATCAGCAATCGGAAGCTAAAAACTCAGCAGCTGCTGCTGCATCCTTTGCGATCTGGGCGCTTAATTCCGCCAATGAAGCAAATGTGCATTGGCCCCGCAGCCACTGCCTTGGTTCCACTGTGAGCGTTTCGCCTTCCAATTGCAGATCAACCCCCAAAAGGTGCACCTCAACGGCGGAAGGCGCCTGGGGGTCGATGGTGGGTTGACGCCCCAGATTCATTACTGCAGCAAGGTTTTTACCATCACTTCGTTGCACCCAAGCGGCATAAACACCCTCTTTTGGTAAGCACTTGCGGCCGTCTACCTGCAGATTTGCAGTGGGCCAACCCAAGCCGCGGCCAAGGCCCCTGCCGCGCACCACCAAACCCTGAAAGCGATAGGGCCGCTGCAATAAACGCACCGCTTCCTTTAGATCAGCCTCAGCTAATGCCTGGCGAATGCGGCTACTGCTAACGCGCAGGCCATGGTCGGCCAGCATCGGCAGCACCTCCACGGTTACACCAGCGGCAGCGGCGAGGCGCACCAAATCCTCAGGGCCACCGCTGCGTTTAACGCCAAAACGGAAATTTTCACCGATGGCAATTGCCCCTGCCTTTAATTGATCCAGCAACACCTGTTGCACAAATTGCTCGGGGGTTAAAGCAGCTAGGGCGCGATTAAATGGCACTAAAACCAATTGTTTAATTCCTAATTCCTCTAGGCAGCTCAGCTTTTCCTCTGGCAGATCAAGCCGCAGCCTGCGTTCACCGGCAAGCACCTCGCGGGGATGGGGCCAAAAAGTAAGCACCGTTGGCAGCAGCTGGGGCCTTTGCCGCGCCGCTTCCACAACGGCTGCCATCACACGGCGGTGGCCGGCATGGACGCCATCAAAACTGCCTAGGGCAAGGGCCGTTGGGGTATCGACGTCCTGGGGGGAGCGTAAAAAAATCAAGGCCACAGGCCGTGCCAGATCTATCCTCCCATGGCAACTTGGGGAAAACCCCATGGCCGACCGCCTCGATCTCCAGCGCATGGCAGCCGCCTTTCGGGCCATGGGCTGGGTTGCCTTCTGGAGCCAGCTAGCAATGGCCGTTGTGTGTGCTGGCGTTCTTGCCTTCAACAGCATCGGCAGCGATCTAATTCGCAATCGCGATCGGGCCATTGGCTTAGGGCCTGGCCTATCGCTAACAACGCTCGCCCTGTTGGTAATGGCCTACAGCATCTGGCAAGACTGGGGTTTAATCCGGCTCAGCCGCGCCCTAGCTGGTGGCACCACCGCAAGGCCATCCAAAGCTGAAACCACCGCCCAGGTAAAACGCCATCTGTTGGCAAGCCTGGCGGGTGTAACCCTGGCGGCAATTGGTTATCAAGCCCTAGCTGGCAGCCTCACATTTCAAGCCTCAATCCAACAACCGGGTTTTGCCGGCAGTGGCGGGCTTGGCAATAACGCCATCACCTCCCTAGAAATGTTTTCGGTGATGGCAAATACCCAAGCCCTCACTGGCCATTTAATTGGCCTTTGGATCAGCCTTTGGCTACTGCAACGCATCCAAAGGCGATAGGTGGTAGATCACCGCGCCAGAAAAATTCCGGTTGCAACGGCGTTAGGGCCATGCCGCCGGCCTGCACCTGGGCCACATCCGTTGGCCATTCCCTTGGCCCTGCCCCGGCTGCATCCACATCATTAAGCACTTCACCGGCTAACCAGTAGTAGGTGCGACCCCTTGGATCCAGACGTTGGTCGAATTGATCGATGTAGCGGCGCACGCCAGGCCGGCACCAACGCATGGCGCCGATGCGTTCAGCAGGAACAGCAGGCACATTCAAATTGAGCAATAACCCCTCGGGCCAGCCTGCAGCCAGTGCTTCTTCAGCTATTTCCAATGCTTTCTCGGCTGCTCCATCAAATTGACGCCAGTCGAAACAGGCACTGCTGATCGCCATGGCCGGCAGCCCCTCCAGGGTGCCTTCCATGGCAGCTGCAACGGTGCCGGAATACATCACATCAGAACCAAGGTTGGGGCCGTGGTTGATGCCACTGAGCACTAAATCCGGTGGTTCCGCTAAAAGTTTGCCCAGCCCTAATTTCACGCAATCGGAGGGGGTGCCACTGCAGGCCCAGGCCTCAATGCCAGAGCCAAATAAACCATCCGCCCGTTCAGCCCGAATGGGGCTTTGCAAAGTGAGGCCATGGCCGGTGGCGGAGCGTTCTTGGTCGGGGCAAACCACTGAAACCTGATGGCCACGGCGGGCTGCTTCCTTTGCCAATGCTTGGATGCCTTCGGCAAAAACGCCGTCGTCGTTACTGATCAGGATGCGCATACAGTTATAAGCTCTGCTTTAAAACCGTGGTAACCGGCCTCAATTTAGAGGACATAACCGCCCAGCTATGTGCTCTAGAGGCAGAAGCAGCGGCTGCCATCGAAGCTGCCGCCGATGGGGCGGCCTTAGAGCAACTGCGGATTGATCTGCTCGGCAAAAAGGGCAGGCTTTCAGGGGTGCTGGCGGCCATGGGCAGATTGCCTGGCGAGCAACGCCCCCTGGTGGGCCAAAGGGCAAATGTGCTGAAGGAACAGCTGCAGGACTTGCTGCAGGAACGCTTGCAGAATTTGCGCCAGCAGGCGATGGCCAGCCGCATTGCAAGTGAAACCCTTGATGTAACCCTCCCCCCTAGTTACGTGCCATCGGGCCATAGGCATCCGCTGGTGAGCACCACAGATGCGATCGTTGATATCTTTTGCGGCCTTGGTTACCGCTTGGTTTCAGGCCCTGATATCGAAACCGACCACTACAACTTTTCCGCCCTCAATATCCCCCCAAACCATCCGGCAAGGGATATGCAAGACACCTTTTACCTCCCCGGTGATCGGCTTTTGCGCACCCACACCTCACCGGTACAAATTCGTCACCTGGAGGCAAATCCACCACCGGTGCGGGTGATCGCCCCAGGTCGTGTGTATAGGCGTGATGCCGTGGATGCCACCCACTCGCCGGTTTTTCACCAAGTGGAGGTGTTAGCCATCGATGAGGGTTTGGATTTCAGCCATCTGCGCGGCACCGTTACCCATTTCCTAAAAGCATTTTTTGGTGATCTGCCCGTGCGCTTTCGCGCTAGTTATTTCCCTTTCACCGAACCAAGTGCGGAGGTGGATGTGCAGTGGCGGGGCCGATGGTTGGAGGTAATGGGTTGCGGCATGGTGGATCCGGCAGTGCTGGAGGGGCTTGGCCTAGATCCAGAACGCTGGAGTGGCTTTGCTGCTGGCCTTGGTGTGGAGCGCTTTTGCATGGTGCGCCATGGCATAGACGACATCCGCAGGCTGTTTACTAGTGATCTGCGCTTTTTAGAGCAGTTCTGAAATGTCCTGCGCTGGACTGATCGTTAACGACGGTAAAGACCTAGCCGTTTGCACCGCCGATCGCATCGAAGCGCGGCTTAAAGCAGCCGGCTGGGATGTGGTGCGGGTAAGTAGTGCCGGTGGAATGGTGGGTTTTGCCAACCCCGACCAACACCTGCGCATGCTGGGCTATGCCGCCTGTGTGCCAGCTGGATTTAACCGTGAGATGTCGCTGGCCATTGTTTTAGGTGGCGATGGCACGGTGTTATCGGCTGCCCGCCAAACCGCCCCTGTGGCGGTGCCGATGCTCACGATCAACACTGGCCACATGGGTTTTTTGGCTGAAACCTACCTGGAGCATCTCGATGGTGCCCTTGAGCAAATAATTGCTGGCCGCTGGAGTGTTGAAGAGCGCAGCATGGTGGTGGTGAGTGTGTTGCGGGGCGACCAGCGGCGTTGGGAGGTGCTTTGCCTCAATGAAATGGCCCTGCACCGGGAACCTTTAACAAGCATGTGCCATTTCGAAATTGCCATCGGTCGCCATGCCCCCGTTGATATCTCAGCTGACGGGGTGATCCTTTCAACCCCCACCGGCTCCACCGCCTATGCCCTAAGCGCTGGCGGGCCGGTGATCACCCCCGATTGCCCCGTGCTGCAACTCACGCCAATTGCCCCCCATTCCCTTGCTTCAAGGGCTCTGGTTTTTAGTGATAGCGAACCGGTTACGGTTTTTCCTGCTACTCCAGAGCGTTTGATGATGGTGGTAGATGGCAGCGCCGGTTGTTATGTGTGGCCAGAAGACCGTGTTTTAATTCGCCGCAGTGATGAACCAGCCCGCTTTATTCGCCTGCAAGACCATGAATTTTTCAGGGTGCTAGGTGAAAAGTTGGGCTGGGGTTTACCCCATGTGGCAAAACCAGCACTGCCGGATTAAACGTGGATCAACCGGCAGCACTTCTATTGGTTGGCGCAGCAGCGCAACAACTAAAAGATCGCCTGGAAGCATCTGGCTACAGCAGCATCAGTTGCAAGCAGGCGGAAGTGCCCAAATTGCTCGCTGGTGTGCAATTAGCGGCGGTGTTGATATCTAAAGATGCCTGCGCTATTTGCGTGCAGTTGCGCAACTACTACGGCGAGGAAAATGCACCAGCCCTGCTGCTAGAAGCAAGCCACAATGATCTTGCCGCCCGCAGCCTTTGCCTTGAATGGGGCGCCGATGATTATTGGTTAGCTGATGCACCACCCAGCGACCTCTTGCAACGGCTGCGCCATCAGATCCAGCTGCACCAACAAACTCCCAAATCAATTGCAGCACTCAATCCACACCAGCTAAGCCTCGGGAACCTGCGCTTAGATCAAAAAGAAAGGCGCGCCTGGCGTGGTAACCGCGACCTTGGCCTAACGGCAAGGGAATATGCATTGCTGCTGATATTAATTGAGCAGCCAGGGGTATGCGTAAGCCGAAAAACGATTTTGGAGCAGGTGTGGGGCCTAACTGAAACAAGTGAAGCTAATATAATTGAGGTGTATGTGCGCTACCTGCGGCGCAAATTGGAAGCCGATGGTGAAAAGCGCCTCATCCACACGGTTCGGGGCCACGGCTACTGCCTACGCAGCAACGATTCCTAAAAAACCATCATGACAAACAAGCAGAGGCAATTAGCAACACTATTTTCAGCAAGTTTATGCCTTTCTTGCATTAGCGCAAAACCAATTAATGCAACTCAAGCCCAATACCTGCCAACGGAAGCGCGCTGGTGCATGGCCCAAGGTTGCATCGATTTAGAAATACCCAAAACATATGAGCAATATGTGCTCGGCCTAAGCAATCGCCCAGCCCTCGGCCCCTGGAGGGGTATGTGGTTCCGTTTTGCGGAGCCCCGGGTGGTGGCTTTTAATATGTATAAATGCGTGCCATTGGATTTAGTATTTATCAGAAACGGCAAAGTTGTTGAAGTAAAAGCAAATCAATCACCATGCTTGAAATTACCTTGTCCTCAAATTATTCCGGTTGAACCGGTTGATGAAGTGATTGAATTACAAGCTGGTCGCGCAGCTGCCCTAGGCATCAAGGCAGGTAGCCCCGCAATACCAAAACTGGATTGAGCGGCGCCAACCGGGTGCCATCAGCAAGCGGTGCCCCACGCCAGGCTTGATGTTGTGTGATTGATATTTGGCAGCCGGATTGAACTAATAGGGGCCTCAATTCAGCAAGGGCCTCGAGGGTGGCAAGGGGCAACAGCACCACACCTGCTGGCCGCAGGCGGGTGAGCACCGCCGCCAGGATTTCAGCCCGCTGGCGGCCACCACCACCGATCAACACCCGATCGGGATCAGGCAGCTGGGCCAGGGCTTCAGGGGCACTAGCTTCCAACACCCCAGCGGGTTGAACCCCCAAACGGCGGGCATTGGCTTCTATCAATGCAGCGCCGCCACCCCTGCATTCCAGGGCCCAAAGCTGCAGCGCCGGCCGCAGCCGCAGGGCCTCAAGGCCAACGCTGCCCACGCCAGCGCCGATATCCCAAAGCACTCCCTGGGCCGGCAATTGCAAATCAGCTAGCAGTTGAATCCGCACCTCACGCTTGGTCATCAAGCCGGGGCGATCGGCCTGCTGCAGAAATAAGCCATCCTCGAGGCCAAACAGGGGCAGGCCGGCGGCCTCAATGTCAGCAGGCGGCTCGGCCAGCAACAGCACCAAATGGAGCGGATCAAGCGGATCGGGCAATGGCTCATCGGGGGCTAGGCGTTGCAGCCGTTGCTGCGGATGGCCTAGTTGTTCACACAACCAAAAGCCATAGGCGGCCTCCAAGCCGGAAGCCCGCAGGATCAAACGCACACTTTCGGCGCCGCCCCGGTTGGGATCGGTGAGAACTATCAAGGCAGCTGGACGCTTTTGTAATTCGGCTGCCAAAGCCTCCGGTTCGCGGCCATGGAGGCTTATCCAACTGGCATCTTGCCAAGGGCGAGCGATGCCGGCAAAGGCCAGTTGCATCGAACTGGGGGCTGGATGGAAACAAAGCTGGGCGGGTTCAAACCGCTGCAGCAGCAGGCGACCAATGCCAAACCAAAGCGGATCACCACTGGCAAGAAGCACCGTTGGCTTAGAGGTTGCCAAAGCAGCGGCAATTGCTTCAATGGCCGCCGCAGGGTGATCAGTGGAAATTAATTGCTGCCCGCTTCTTGGGGCATAGGCCAAGCGGCTGGGGGCTGCCACCAATGCGGCCTGCTTAATCAAAAACTGCAGGGATTGGGGCAAATTCAACACCCCACCCGCATCTGTGCCGATCACATGCAAGCTCACGGCAGGATTTACATCGGCCAGGGTGATCTCAACTAGTGATTTGCATTTTGACCCATACACAGGGACAGAAACAGCAACATCAGGAGCAATCGTACAAATGCACTAAACCTCTCGCTAGCGTTTGCTTGATTAGTGGCAACTTTTGATTCTGGCAATCATTACCCGCCGGAACATCCTCAGGGGAGGAGCTCTACGCCAAAAATTAGAAAAGTTGCGCAGGCCAGCTTTCAACCTCGACCGCCAGGGCTTTCCAAATCAGAATCAACCAACAATGGGGCGTTTGGTTCGTCGCTGCCTCACTGGCGTTTATTTTTATCGATGCTCAACTGGCGACGGGATCCCGATCACGAGCAGCGCATGATGCAGCGGAGGAAAGAGATCGAGCAATTCAGGAACGATACCGAACAGCTGAAGCCGAGAACACCAAGCTGAGGGAACTGAACTCCAAGGTGCACCTTTTTATCCCCCATGGCGCCCCTTGGACTGTTATTACTTTGTGATCCCAAGCGAATGCATTGACCAAGAGCTGATTCCGTATGCTATAAATGAATAAGTTTATGCACTGGAGCACACCAACTTGGTTAAGAAATTCTTAACTAGCTATCCCAGGGTGGCATCTCGCAGGATTGCAACTAAAAGCTGCTTGAGCTTTATTATATTTATAAATTTACATTTGTGGCTCCCTCCTAGTTCATTCTCTCAAATATCTTCCCAGCAGCAACAAAATGCAGGTAGAAAAGAGAATTTTTCTTACTCAATAACTTCTCAGTACGGCGTGCAAACTTCTGGCAGTGCGACACCAAATATGGTTCTTGATAATCGCGCATTGCTAATTATAGCACCAAATTCTACCATAACAAACAAAATTGGCGGAAGCGATGCAAAATCAAGTGTTAATTTTGATTCAACATCAACAGGTGCAAATTTAAATATTAATGGCTTAACTGGTCAGAATAATTGGATAATACAAAAAGCTGAATTTAGCAGCACGCTTAAAACTGCTGATAATTTAACAGCTGATCAACAAAAGATGAATCAACTTGGGAATGGTTCAGCGCTAGGTGTTCATACAACTACCTTGAATATTGAAAAATCAAACAGTTCTTTCCAAACGACCTTCAATCAATCCTTCTAAAGTAAATGTTAGGATCTAATAGACCAGTTTTAATAAAGAGTTTATTCTTTACCATTTTTAGTTTTTTACCTTTACCAGTTTTTGCTCAACCCACAACTAACAGTTCAACTTTGACTAATAGTGCTGCTCCGTCTGCATCATCTGTTACGACAGGAGGAACGAACATTAATTACCAAACTAACAATTCTTATAATAATGAAAATGGTTTTGGACCAGGTGTTTTTTGTAGGACTCCCATTCTCTACGTAGGCGGCAACTATGGTAATAGCGCATTAAACAATTATGATCCAATCCAAGGTAATATACCAGGAAATGTGAGTAATAATTTTTCTGCCAATGTAGGAATAGTGATACCATTTGCCTCTCAGATTTTAAGTAGCTGCAATCAACTTGCATATGTTATTGCTAGAGATAAGGAAATTAGTTCTCAATTATCAATGCTTCGGCTTTGTGCTCAGCTTGATAGAGAAGGCTTAATTGTAGATCCCATTAAATACCCATTATTAAAGCCATGCGCAAAAACACTTAACACAAAAATTAACCAAATTGAGGCTGATTCCACACCAACACAGCCACCAAGCCCAGAGATTCGCAACATCCAGAGAAACCGAAAAAATATTTTATAAATTATGTTATTTTTTAATTTGGCATTGATTTCTATTTCTTCAATAACTAGCCCATCGCTTCACATAAACTCAGCATATATTATTGCCTCTACGAATTCAGGATTTAATTTATATTGTACCGCAAGTCAATCGTCTGGTGATGTGTCATCCGTGTGTCAAGACTTAAACCAGGACAATACAAATATCTATCAATGTTTATATGTACCGGGTGGACAACTCCCATGTACAAACCTAAAATCAGAAATTTCCTACAACTGCTTTATCATTACAGTAGATAATTCAAACGGAACAACTTTCCAGGGCACATTAAATTGTCCTTTGAATACGCCAAATAGTGGTAGGAGAATTAATTCACAAAGATTTTCAAACATAAATAGCTTTAATTCTGAATTTAGCGAGGAATTCAATGTACAATAAAACCCTTTTATTTCTTATATTCTTATTTTTATACAATAATCATGCCTATGCGCAGCAGTGCTATCCATCAGATCCAGCTGGTGTTAATATATTAAATCCATGCCCTAATACACCACAACCTGATGATATTAATAGATTTTACAGTGGAAAGGCTACAAAATTATATTTTGGAAGACCATTGTCACCAAATGAACCCGGAGAAAAAATATACTTCCAACGTATGGAAGGAAAATTTTGGACAGAAATAAATTCAACCAATGGAAATTCTGTTATAAAAGATAATAAGGGAAATTCAATTAAACTTTCAAAGTAAATAGTTTAATAAGCCTGGGAAAAATTACTTTGGAAATTACTTGTTTTAATGTCAACGGTTGTGTTTGAAGTTATATTAGCATTTGCATTTCCATTTGAGATTCTTGTAACTGTGGAAGCTGGATCTAAAGCCTCTGAAATTGCAGAAAATTTGGTGAGAGCTGGATCTAGAATGATATTAAGAGCTCCAGTTACACCTTTCAAATCAGCATTACCGGAGGACAAGCTAGCGTCAGTACCGGTTGAATTGACCGTAGTACCATTAAGAGTTGTTGTTCCAGAGCCCACAGCTTTAATGTTTGAAATTACAGCTGATGTAACTCCATTACCACCTGAACCACCGCCAACAGAAGTGGAAATCGACCCGGCACTGGGAGCCAAAGAAGCTGATGTTTTGGTTGTTGTGCCTTCAGTGCCAGATAAAGAAACACCTACACCGAAAGAAGTAGAACTTCCAAAACCTAAGTTGGCGGAACCACCAGTTTGAGAAGAATTGTTATAAGTTGTGTTTTTCGGCGCTTGAGTTAGACCGGGAAGACTTGGTAGTACTTGAGAAAAAACAGCAGAATCTAATATTAAAGAAAATGCTAATACTGCAACTGACTTTACGGAGAACTTCATCAGCCGGCCATGTTGATCTACTTTATATTAGCCGATGGCAAGCTTAGAAACGGCGCCAACAGATTAATTTTCTTGAATCCGCTCCCCTTTTCCGATAAGGAAATCTAATCAGCTCAGCCCGAGGGTCTTTTGTTGCGCAAGTTAAAGGTGAGTAACAGCAAATAACCAATAAACCAACCAAAGAATAATATAAACATAAAAAAGGAGCCTGTTAAGGCTCCTAATAAATTAAAGCTTAAATTAACTTTAGAAAGCCTGAATGAAGGCAGAAGAGGAATTAGATGAACTCTGAGTAGCGAATGAGCTAGTAGAGAGGGAAGCACCAGCGCCAGCTTGAGCTGTACCGTTATTGGTAGCGGCTGTGCCTGAAAGAAGCGTTGTAGCTTTTGTGATATCGGCTTTGAATGTAGATGTATCACCAGCATTGATCTTGGCATCTGAGCCAATACCTTTAACTGTTACATCACTCTGTTGTGTTGTACTTGAACCTAAACCAGCACGAGCGCTTGAAGCAGCACTTTGGTAAGCAGTGTCGTAAGCGGCTTTGTAATCAGCAGAAGTTTTAGTTCCGTTCCCTGCCTTATTTTTCCATTCAGCTTCGGTACCAACAGACACGCTTGCGGATTTGGTCGCCTCTTGATTTACAAACGAATCAACAGAGGAGCTAGATGCATTGCCAGCGGTAACAGTTTTAAATGAACCGCTGATGGTGCCGTCAGTTGAGGATGCTGAATTTTGAGTATTAGTTTGAGTTTTAGAATTAATAGATGAGAATGCAGTATCAAATTCAGCTTTGTAAGCTGCTTGGTAGCCAGACTCCCATTTAGCTTTAGCATCATTCCCTGTGTAGTCTCCTTTTTTGGAAGAAGTCTCGTAAGAAGAACCCCAACCAGACTTACTTAATACATCAGCGGCATAACTAGATGCTGCAGCTGCAGTTTGAACAGTTGCTGAAGATTGCACCGCATTCTGGGCTGCACCAGAAGTACCGATTGTTTGCTGAAGAGTACTTGTGCCAGCCAGATTCAAAAGTGCACTAGAAGTGCCGTTATAGTCAGCAGTAGAAGAAACAGATGAGTTTACTCCCAAGTTTGTGCTTGAACCAACGTTAAAAGATTGGTTAGTACCAATTGAGTTGTTGAACTGAGTTGTACCCTCAGCTTTAATCTGCAAATTTCCAGCTGTGGTATTCATAATCATCTGGGTTGCTGCAAGCTCGGCTAAGGCAGGGGATGCAGCTCCAACAGAGAGGAGTGCAGCCAAGAGGATGGCTTTTTTCATTTGAGGATAAATTCCTGATCAGGGGATTTTAGGTAGGCAAAAGCTTTCCCACTTCACCATAGACCAATTTGCTCTGGGATGCACCCTGTACATATTAAATTTAGGTAATCGCCAAATGCCTGAGCTGCACTGAGTTTTGTTGGTTTTGCCCATTTCCCACGCCATAAAGCCAATATTGCTCTGTTCTGACAAGCTAGGTGCACCTTTTTATCCCCCATGGCGCCCTTTGGCCTCTCAGCCCTGAAGTTGATATTGCAACGTAAAACGGCTGTAAAGCCTCAAACCGCTAGCTGGAGCAGGCCCTTTGGGCTTGGTTGGGATAAGCCTTACACCGTGCGATATGCCAGTAACTTGGATGATGGCCCTTGGCATGGGGCACCCCTGGGCGGTTTCGGTGCTGGTTGCATTGGCCGCAATTCAAAAGGTGAATTCAACCTTTGGCACCTAGATGGGGGAGAACATTGGTTTGGCAACCTGCCGGATTGTGGTTATGCACTATTTGAAAGCGATGGCAGCACAAGCAAGGCCCATGGCCTGGCCGTTAAACCCACAGTTGATGCATCAAACCCAGAGGCGGGAGAACCCCTTTCCGCTTGGAGCTG
Source organism: Synechococcus lacustris Maggiore-St4-Slac (assembly GCF_024345595.1). NCBI lineage: Bacteria > Bacillati > Cyanobacteriota > Cyanophyceae > Synechococcales > Synechococcaceae > Synechococcus > Synechococcus lacustris. The sequence goes on from NZ_JAGQBK010000018.1 coordinate 24,113, forward strand.
GTATCCAGCTAGCAGCGCAAACCAAAACACCGGCACCTATAGCGCCCGATATCCACTCAGCTGGTTCCACTACAGGAACGTGTTCAAAGCAGAGGTGGAATGCGAAAGTTTCAGCCCGATATTGCCCGGCAATTATCGAGATACAAGCCTGCCGGTTGCAGTGTTTCGCTGGCATTTTAAAAATCCAAGCAAAAAACCGCTAAAGCTTTCGCTGCTGCTCAGCTGGCGCAACACCCTGGGCTGGTTTAAAAACACCGACCCCAGCGCTGAGGTGCATTTCCGTGATGATGGCAGCCCCGAACATTCCTATATCCCAGCGATTGGCGTAAGCAAAGGCCAAAGCAATCGCTGGATCGATAGCGATGGCATGCATGGAATTCTGCTGGAAGGGGAACGCCACAACCCGATCGCTGAGGGGGAAGGCCAATGGTGTTTAGCGGTGGGAGAGCTGCCTCCGGGGGTGGAGTTAATGCGTTGCAGCCGTTGGGATCCCCAGGGAGATGGCGCTGAAATTTGGAATCGATTCAGCGCTGATGGCTCTATCCCGCAAAGTAATAACGATCGCCGCAGCGGCAGCAACGATCCCCTTAGTTGTGCCATGGCCTTGAGATTTGAACTGGCCCCGGGGGCCGAACTTGAAATCCCCCTTGTGATTAGCTGGGATTTACCCGTAACGGCTTTTGCCACCGGCTGCCAAGCCTTTAGGCGTTACACCGATTTTCATGGCAGCGATGGCACAAATGCAGCTGCTATCGCCACTGAAGCGCTGCAGCAATGGCCCCATTGGAAGCAACAAATAGAAGCTTGGCAGGAACCGGTGTTGCAACGCCAAGATCTGCCAGAACCGCTGCGGATGGCTTTATTTAATGAGCTCTACGACCTAACCAGTGGCGGCACTTTATGGACCAACGCCAGTAGTGATGATCCAGAAGGCAGATTTGGAGTTCTGGAATGCCTTGATTACGCCTGGTACGAAAGCTTGGATGTGAGGCTTTATGGATCTTTTGCTTTATTGCAACTTTGGCCGGCCCTTGATAGGGCGGTATTACGTAGTTTTGCCCGCGCAATTCCAGCGGCAGATAGCACCCAAAGGCCGATCGGCTGGTATTTCACCCAAGGCAAAGGTCGAGTGGAGGCCGATCGAAAAGTGGCAGGCGCCACTCCCCATGATTTAGGGGCGCCGAATGAACGTCCATTTGATGCAACCAATTACACCGCTTATCAAGATTGCAATCTATGGAAGGATCTAGGTAGCGACTTTGTATTGCAAGTATGGCGCACCTATAAGTTGGCACCCGATGGCAAAAATATCAATTTCCTTGCTCAATGTTGGCCAGCTGCTGTAGAGGCACTCACCTATCTAAAAGGTTTTGATATTAATAATGATGGCCTGCCCGATAACGGCGGTGCTCCGGATCAAACTTTTGATGATTGGGCCTTAAAAGGGGTAAGCGCCTACTGCGGCGCGCTTTGGATTGCAGCTTTAGAAGCGGCTCTCGCAATGGCGCAAACATTAAGTTTGGAGTTGGGGCTTGATACAGCGTTGGAACAACGTTTATTTGGCCAATGGTTGAGTCAATCCCGCAGCAATTTCGACACATTGCTGTGGAATGGCGATTACTACAAAATTGATGCTGAAAGTGGCACCCCTGTAGTGATGGCAGATCAACTCTGCGGCGACTTTTATGCAAGGCTGCTGGGATTGCCCCCTGTGGTGAGTGATGCCAACGCCCACAGTTCATTAAAAGCAATTAAAGAAGCCTGTTTTGATAGCTTTGAAGGCGGCAAACTAGGGGTAGCCAATGGTTTAAAGCGCGACGGCAGCCCCCTGGATCCCAATGGCACCCATCCCCTTGAAGTGTGGACTGGCATTAATTTTGGTTTAGCCGCTTATTACCGATTAATGAAAGATAGCAACACCGCTCTAGCTATTTGTAATGCCGTAGTTAATCAGGTATATAACGGAGGCATGCAATTCCGCACTCCAGAAGCACTCACCGCAAATAACACTTTCAGGGCTTGTCATTATTTACGTGCTATGGCGATATGGGCCCTTTGGGCTACCCATACCCAGTGGCAATTAATTCCTGGGGCTGATAAAAAACCATGAATAAACGTAATTTATTTGCAATTGCAATTGCTTTTTGTTTGATATTTTGGCCGTTGGCACCAGCGCAGGCGCAAATTCACAGCCACAACGATGAAAATGGCATATCAGTGCTACGTAGTATTGAAAGTCTGCGGGATTTGGATTATCAAGCCTGGCAGCTGGTTGCCTATCGCGAAGGGCTTCCAGGGGGGCCACTGCGTTTAAGGATTGTTGGTTATCCAGGCAAGGTGCGATTAAATCACCCCACTGCTTTGCAAGTGCAAAGCGGCGAAAAAAATTGGAATTTAGCTGATATCACCCTCGAAAATCCAACCCTCAGCAGTGATAGCCGCGACGCTGCTGCGGAATTTGATCTTGAACCATTGCTAAGCAGCTTGAAAAAAAATCGCCCTTTGCGGCTAATGCTGCCTGGTGTATTCACTGAACTGCCAGTGCCACCTTTTGTGGTGCAGGAATGGCGCCAATTACCAAACCAACCGCTCTAAATGGAGGGCCAATGGCTTGATCGCCTCTGGATGGATAGGGCCCTGAGGCTGGCGGGATTAGCGGATGGGCTCACAAGCCCAAATCCATTGGTGGGGGCAGTGGTGCTCAGCGCTGCTGGTGAATTGGTGGGGGAGGGCTATCACCGCAAGGCAGGGGAAGGCCATGCCGAATTAATGGCATTGCAACAGGCCGGCAGCAAAGCAAAGGGCGGCAGCCTCTACGTAACCCTGGAACCCTGCTGCCATCAAGGTCGCACCCCACCCTGCACGGATGCGGTGCTCAGCTCCGGTGTGAAACGAGTGGTGGTGGCGATTGCAGATCCAAACCCATTAGTGGCAGGAAAAGGCTTAATGCTGCTGCGTGAAGCTGGCATTGAGGTTGAACTTGGCGAAGGGGCTGAGGCGGCAAAAAAACAAAACAGTGCTTTTCTGCATCGCATCAATACAGGCAAACCAGAAGGCATTTTGAAGTGGGCCATGAGCCTTGATGGCCGCACCGCCTTGCCCAATGGAGCAAGCCAATGGATAAGCGGCCCAGAAGCGAGAAGCTGGGTGCATCAATTGCGCAGCCGTTGTGATGCGGTGATCGTTGGCGGCGGCACCGTTAGGGCAGATGATCCCTTGCTTACAAGCAGGGGGCGGCGCACACCGGAACCGTTGCGGGTGGTGGTTAGCAGGGAATTAAATTTGCCCGATTCTGCCCAAATTTGGGATGTGAGCCTTGCTCCCACCCTGGTGGCCCATGGCCCTGGGGCAGCAGCAGAAAAAATCGCACTTCTAGATCAGTTGGGAATAGAAAGGCTGCAACTTAATCAATGCGAACCACAACAACTGATGGAGGCCCTAGCTAGCCGTGGTTGCAATCGGGTGCTTTGGGAATGCGGCCCCGGGTTAGCAGCGAGCGCCATAGGGCAAGGCTGCGTTCAACATATTGCGGCTGTAATTGCACCAAAACTATTAGGTGGCATCGCCGCATGCACTCCCCTGGGGGATTTGGGACTCAGCAGCATTCCAAACACATTTGAGCAAAAATATTCAGCCACAAGCCTTCAGGTGCTCGGCCAAGATCTACTTTGGCAAGCACAAATCAAAAGTTCATATACATAATTTTAGCGCATCTCCTCAAGCGATTCCTCAACCTCAGCGCTGGTTTCGCTGGCGGTAACCCTTGCAATCAATAAACCCATCACAACCGCTAAATACAACGGCCCAACAACTGCAACAATCACCGATAACATTTCCCCAGGGTGATTAGTTGCAACTATATCGCCAAAACCAACCGTTGATAAACAGCTAAAAGCAAAATAGTTTAAAGATATAAAATCAATCTTTGAACTTGAAATACTAGAGGAAACACCAGAAGAAATGGCATGAAAACTACCTGGAATCAAATCTTCCATAACATTAAATACGATGCCAGCGGCAAGGCCGAGCATTAAATAACCGGCGATTGCCCCCTGCAAAACAGCACTTGTTACTCGTTTTTCTTGGGATAAAAAATGCACTATTCTTGCTGCACTTAACGATGCAAAAAGCGCCCATAGGCCCTGCAGAGTAATCGCCCCATCAAAACTTTTAAAGCCACCGAAGGCTAATATTGCCTGGTCGATTATTACCCCAAAGCCAATTATTGGATACAAAAGATCAGCATAATTTGCACGTTTAGGAGCCTTATTACTGCTTGCCTCGTGCCCAGCAGCTAAACCAACCAGCAGCAGCAAAGCCAACAGCAAGAATCCGCCATGGGTTAGGGGGCGGGCCAGCTGCGGCGGCAACATAAAGATGCTGAGCAGCCCCAAGCAGGTTGAAAGCAAAGCCCGATAGAAGCGATGGTGAGGTATCAACACCCAAAGGCGGCGCAGGGGCCCTTAGCTTGGTTCACATCAGCACTGATGGCTATGGCCCTTCGCCAAGACGACAACAGCCCCAATAAACGCTTTGGGGTGGTGAACCTGGTGTTGATTGGCCTTGGCCTACTTCTGCTACTAAGCAGCTTCCTGCCTAACCAGGGCCTGCAGCAGGTGCCGCGCGTGCCCTATTCCCTGTTCATAAATCAAGTTGATGATGGAGCCGTGAAGCGGGCTTTCATCACCCAAGATCAAATTCGCTACGAATTGGCTAACCCCGTTGAAGGGGAACCAGCGGTGCTTGCCACCACACCAATATTTGATATGGAGCTGCCCCAACGGCTGGAGCAGCATGGGGTGGAATTTGCAGCATCGCCACCTAAAAAACCAAGCATCATCAGCACAATTTTGAGCTGGGTGGTGCCACCACTGATTTTCATTGTGGTGTTGCAATTCTTTGCCCGTAGGGCCATGGGTGGCGGCGGTGGCGCCCAGGGCGCCCTCAGCTTTACTAAAAGCAAAGCCAAGGTTTATGTGCCGGATGAGCAATCACGGGTAACTTTTGCTGATGTGGCTGGTGTGGATGAAGCAAAAGCCGAACTAACCGAAATAGTTGATTTCCTTAAAAAACCTGAGCGCTACACCGAAATTGGTGCACGGATTCCAAAAGGTGTGCTGCTGGTGGGCCCTCCAGGAACTGGCAAAACATTGCTCTCAAAAGCGGTTGCTGGCGAGGCAGATGTGCCCTTCTTTATTATTTCTGGCTCAGAATTTGTTGAACTGTTTGTGGGGGCCGGTGCCGCAAGGGTGAGGGATTTATTTGAACAGGCCAAGAAGAAAGCACCCTGCATAATCTTTATTGATGAATTGGATGCAATCGGCAAAAGCCGTTCCGGTTCAATGGGCGTTGTGGGTGGTAACGACGAACGGGAACAAACCCTTAATCAACTGCTCACCGAAATGGATGGCTTTGCCTCCAAAGACAAACCAGTAATTGTTATCGCAGCAACAAACCAACCAGAAACCCTTGATGCCGCTTTACTAAGGCCAGGTAGATTTGATCGCCAGGTATTAGTTGATCGCCCTGATCTATCTGGAAGGCTAACAATTTTGCAGATCTATGCAAATAAAGTAAAACTTTCAGAATCCGTTGATCTTCAAAAAATCGCTGCTGCCACCAGTGGATTTGCAGGTGCTGATTTAGCAAATCTAGTTAATGAAGGGGCCCTGCTTGCAGCCCGCGCCTATCGCACCACCGTTGAACAAGCTGATTTAAATGAAGCGATTGAACGGGTGGTGGCGGGGCTTGAGAAACGCAGCCGTGTTCTACAAGACGACGAAAAGCGAGTTGTGGCTTACCACGAAGTGGGCCATGCAATTGTTGGTCACCTGATGCCAGGTGGCAGTAAAGTTGCCAAGATTTCAATTGTGCCAAGGGGTATGAGCGCCCTCGGCTACACCTTGCAACTACCAACTGAAGATCGCTTCCTCAATTCCCGCGAAGACTTACAAGGCCAAATCGCCACCCTCCTGGGGGGCCGTTCCGCCGAAGAAGTGGTATTTGGCAAGATCACAACAGGCGCCGCCAACGACCTGCAGCGGGCCACAGATATCGCTGAACAAATGGTGGGCACCTACGGCATGAGCGACACCCTCGGCCCCCTTGCCTACGACAAACAGGGCGGTAACCGTTTCCTTGGCCAAGGCAATAACCCCCGCCGCGTGGTGAGTGATGCAACTGCCCTAGCAATTGATAAGGAAGTGCGGGCCCTGGTGGATAGGGGACACAACACCGCCCTGGATATCCTTAATTCCAACCGTGATTTACTCGAAAATATTGCCCAACGAATTCTTGAAAAAGAAGTAATTGAAGGAGATGAGCTCAAAGAACTATTGGCCAGTAGCTCCCTACCCCTTGACGTTGGGGCCCTTAATCCCGCATAAGGGTTCTTTGGGCTCAGCTGATGTTGATCAGCCAGCGCTACCCCACCCTTGGGGAGCTTCAAGGTAAGGATTTTCTTTCATCAGCCCAAATCACTGCGGAGCAAACCAGTGAATTGCTGCAGCTGGCGGCGGCATTAAAAACTGGTGAATTAAAGATCAACCTCCAAGGCCGCAGCCTCGGTTTAATTTTTAGCAAGGCCTCCACCCGCACCCGGGTGAGCTTCACGGTTGCTATGGCACGGCTGGGGGGGCAAACAATCGACCTAAATCCATCGGTAAGCCAGGTGGGTAGGGGCGAACCGGTGGCTGATACGGCTCGGGTTTTAAGCCGTTATGTGGATGCACTCGCCGTGCGCACCTTCGGCCAAGCTGAACTTGAGGAATATGCCCATTGGGCATCTATTCCAGTGATCAATGCCCTAACGGATCTCGAACATCCCTGCCAAGCCCTAGCTGATTACCAAACCCTGCAGGAAAACTGCGGACCGTTAGATGGAAAAACGCTTAGTTATGTGGGTGATGGCAATAATGTGGCCCATTCATTAATGCTCTGTGGTGCACTATTAGGTGTAAACGTAAGAATTGGCTGCCCTAAAGGATTTGAACCGGAGCCAGGGGTGCTTGAGCATGCTCAACAACTGGCAGCCGGCAAGTGTTCCATTGAGGTGCTACACGAACCCGATGCAACTGTGCAAGGGGCAGATGCGATTTACACCGATGTGTGGGCATCGATGGGTCAAGAGGAAGAAAAAGAAGAACGGGAACAAGCTTTTAGTGGTTGGTGCCTGAATAAAGAATTACTTGCACTTGCAAATCCAGAGGCAATAGTGCTCCATTGCCTACCTGCCTACCGGGGGCTTGAAATCAGCGCAGAAGCGATGGAATGTAAGGCCAGCCGAATTTTTGATCAAGCCGAAAATCGCTTACACGCCCAACAGGCCCTACTGGCGGCACTGCTGGGAGGCTAGACAAATCACCTACGGCACGGTACATCTGTATTAGCTACATCTCATGGCTTGGCTAATTCGGCACCACAGGAGCTCACCACCGCCCAGCAGGAGCTCTACGACTGGTTGAGTGGCTTCATCAATGAGCACCGCCACAGCCCATCAATACGGCAAATGATGGCTGCCATGGGCTTGCGTTCCCCTGCCCCTGTGCAAAGCCGCCTGCGGCATCTGCAGCAAAAGGGTTGGATCACCTGGAATGAAGGCCAGGCCCGCACCCTGCAACTGCTTGGCGAGGCCCAACAGAGCTTGGGGATACCAGTGCTTGGCAGTGTTGCCGCGGGCGGCCTAGTGGAAACCTTCCATGATGTGGAAGAACACCTCCACCTACAGCCGCTCCTGGAACGTCGCGGTTTATTTGCCCTCACCGTGAATGGCGACAGCATGGAAGATGCCCATATCGCCGATGGTGATGTGGTGTTGATGGAACCCGTGAGGGAGCTGAACCGGCTGAAGGCTGGCACCATCGTTAGCGCCTTGGTGGCAGGCACTGGCACCACCCTCAAGTATTTCCACCTCGATGGTGATCAAGTGCGGCTAGAGGCCGCCAACCAGCGTTATTCGCCCATTACCTTGCCGGCAGAACAGGTAACAGTGCAAGGAAAACTAGTTGCTGTGTGGAGGCAGGTCTGAGGTGTAAGCTCAATCACACGGGGCCATAGCTCAGCTGGTAGAGCACCTGCATGGCATGCAGGGGGTCAGCGGTTCGAATCCGCTTGGCTCCATTTAAAAATCCTATTGCAGAGGAATTTGGTTAATATCATAAATAGATGCTCTTTATGCAAGATTAATGCACTTCCTGCTTAAATCACTAGCAACAACCCTAGGGACTTCCTGCATTCCCGTAGCACTGCTTACAATTCACCCAGTACTGGCCGACGAGAAAAAGATAGAAACCATAGATCTGGAATCGGTTAAAAAGAATTGGGTGGATGAATCAAACAACACCGAATATATGCAGCGAGTCCCGGGAAGTGTCAGCCCCAAAAACATACCATCACCAAATTGCGATCGCCACGGCTGCTATAATCATGGTTCCAGAAAGTCATCATGGTAAAAATGCATAAAATAAATTTCTTTCTTGTTGCAATTTGCTTTTATTGCTTTAATGGTTCAATCGCTTTTGCTCAACCCACACAACAAACCTGGCAGCAGTATAGGGATGGATTTCTTGAAGAAAAATCAAACCTTGAACAGCGTTGCGCAGTAGGTAAAGCCGAAAACAACAAAGGTTTATCCA
>NZ_JAGQBK010000019.1:0-32666 GCF_024345595.1 Synechococcus lacustris Maggiore-St4-Slac
CAGTCCTGCTTCGAAAAAGTCCGTTACATCAAACTGGGTGCTGGCGCATCAATGAAGGACCGATCTTGCATTCAGAGTGGACTGGCATACATTGGTTTTGGAACCTCTGATTCTGAGCTTTTTCTTCTAGCCAGCAAGGGTGAATGGGAAGCCTTTCGTTCGCTGGCCTATCAGCGTGATGAAAATGGAAGTGAGCAGGCCCGTAAGCAACGAGCTAGTTCTGCTGCAAATCAAGTTCAAGCTTTCTTCGAGGCAGATACAAGAACGCTTTGGATCACTTTTTTTGCTGGAAAACTTTATTACGGTTCGTTTGCTGAATATTCACATCCTGTTATTAATGCGGGAATGGGTGGGTGCACGCGATCAGTGGATGGCGGTTGGCGTGACAAAGATGCCAATGGGGGGCTCCTTAAGATTGAAAATCTTTCCGGCAACCTCACAAAGATCAGAGGATTTCAGGGTACGAGTTGCAATCTAAGTGCGGATCAAGTTGCATATCTCTCCACAAGGCTTTCTGGTCAAGTTCCTGCATACATAGCTCAAATTGATAAAGCCAGAGAGTTGATGGTTAAAGGTGTCTTGACTGCAATCAGGACTCTGGGTCCAAAAGACTTTGAGCTTCTTGTTGAGATCATCTTCTCCCGTAGCTGGCGACGTATTGGACAGATGGGCGGTGTGGAAACATTTATTGACATCATGTACGAGGACTGTCTCAATCCAATGCGTAGAATTGCTGTGCAAGTCAAGTCGGAAACAAACGCCAAGGAGATAGATCGATACTGCTCGGATGAGCAGATCCAGTTATATGAAAAGCTGTACTTTGTATTTCATACTCCAGACAGTCAGGACATCCTGGAAGGCTACGAACTACCTGAAAAGTTGGAGGTCGTTGATGGCTTAACACTGGCTGGCCTAGTCGTTGATTCTGGCTTAGTTCATTGGCTAAAAGAAAAAACTAGCTAGTGAACTTTCAATTAAGTTTATGTTCACTCTTACTCTCTCCCGGCAAGCTTTCCCTCTTTTCTGCAGCACAGTCATTGGCGGCTGATGGGAAGAGTTTAAGTCCAGTGGGTTGAACCCAGTATCAGCAAAGAAGTCTGATTCTATCAAATAGAACTAAAATTATTTTATCAGATGAGCACCGAAGCAAATTAAAAAATCGCAATTTTTAGCCCGAATTAATTTTTTTACATTATTTTTATGCAAAAATCTATAACTCTTCCTCCTCTGCCATATGATTCATTGCAACAACCCTTACAGAACATGCTTCTACGATTTCAGCCCAGCGAATAGGAGTAATGCCGAGCAGTTCAGGTATTTTTTTAGCGCATGTTCCTGCTCTAATCAGCTTTTGGCCCCTTACATGTAATTCACGCCAGCGACCTGGAACTGAAATCAAAAATCCTTTATCACGCAGGTAATGGGTAATTTCTCCATTTACAAATGGCCTGGCATAAGCAATAAAATTAGATTTGCTATTATTTATTCTTTTATCATCATATCTTCTGGATGCTTTTATTAAGCCAATCGCTGCTAATTGTTCAAGATCTTCTTTTGGATGTCCAGTACGCCGGGCGTAATTAGCGGCTACTTTTGCAGCAAATGGTAAATGTTCAACTACTAACGCATCACATACCCGCAAGGCCGATCGTTGCCGTATTTGGCAGGGCCTTACTGCCATACCAGTGGTACGGACCCCAGAAGCTGTTGCCCCAGTGGGAGCAAGTGGCCTTGGTAGATGTCGACCCTCTGGGGCTCGACCCTGTGGGGTTGTCATTGGTTTGACCGTTCAGTTTGGTGTTAGCGAGAAAACAGCAGTGGCATGGGCGTGCCTCTGCTATTTGCGCGCCAGTATTTGTTTTGCAGCCAGATCACACCTTGGCAAAAAGCATCGACTAAATCGTCATTGGCAGCATTAGGAAAACCTAGTAATTCATTTATTAATTCGTCATTACCAGGATTAAAAGCAAGCTGCCCTGCTTCCATTAGTGGCGCTGCTGCATGGGCGCGACTTGATTTACTACCAACAGGCCGTATTGCAATCAAACCAGGTATTTGACGTCGTAATAGCTGGCAGACAGCCGGGCCATTAGCTGCATCTTCTATTAACACTGCATCAGGGCTTAAACCCTGTTCTGAAAGTATTTGCAGAGTTTGGGTGAGATGTTTTAAAACGCCTGGAAGATCAAGGTGGTAATGAACACTTGATAAAACCTCAATCCGATGAGTCCCAGTGGGGCAGCACCCAGAGGGTGAAGCGGATGCAGGAACTAATCCAGACGCCGGGCCAGCAGATGCGGCCGTTTTATGCAGCTGCATACCTTGTGCTTTTGCGGCTTGGGCCGGATAAATTGGAGTGGTTTCAGGTATGAGGCCAAGTAAAACAAAAGCGCAGTAGTCATTTGTTTCTGCGCCTTTAAAACTCAAATCACAACTAAGCACTAAAGGCGCATACTTTGACCCTGTGGGTCCTGACCCTACGGGTCTTTGATTTGCGGGGGTTAGGCCCTTTGGGCCTGTGTATTTAATCCATTGACGTTGAAATAGGAGGCCATCAGCTGGTGATGGTCGTTGTTGATATAAAGCGTTCCACCAATAAAGGCCAGCTCTAATACGTATTTGATTTAGTTCAGTTAATGGGAATCGTTCAGGGCATAGCGCTTCTCCTGGTTGTCGCCAATCAGGAATAACAGTGACCGTTGCAGGGAATACTGGCTGCGCTTCGCAGATGGCTGGGAGGTTCAGAACATGCCAATGCTGAGGAGCATCACCATTTTCTTGTTCCATCAACCAACCGATCAAATCATCCTGATGCCAACGGGTTAGCACTACTACCTGAGCTGCACTTGCCCCAGAGGGGCTTGTTAACCCTGGTGCTGCCCCTTTGGGGCTAACCCCCGGTGTAATCCCCGGTTCTGCGCGGGTAAGCCAGACCGATTGGAACCATTCGATTAGTTTTTTGCGTTGCGCAGCAGATCCTGCATCTTCTGGACCTTTATATGGATCATCAATTATTCCAAGTGCATATCCTTTTCCTGTAAATGGTCCGCGTACACCTGCTGCAATACAACCACCACGATCTGGGGTAAGCCAATTACCAACAGCGGTTGAATCTTTGGATAATTGATGATTTGCTGTTACGTAATAATGACGCGCTTCCCGTGAATGGGCATAAGCAAGTTCAGCAGAATAAGAAGCAATTGCGCAAAAACGAGAAGGGTAACGGCTTATCCAATAAGCAGGAAATAATTTTGATACCAGTAATGATTTACCAGTGCGCGGCGGGATCGTAACGATTAAACGATTAAGTGTGCCATCTGCTATCTGCTCACATAAACCGATCAGTTTATTTGCCCAGGTATGAAAGGCATAATCAGGGTAAGCAGTTGCAATAAAATCACGAAATGTCTTTTGCTCGGTTGTTAATTGTTTTAATGCAGGATCAGGAACATCTAATAAACCCCAGTCACTCCAGGCATCAAGCGCAGGCTCAAGCAGCAGGCCAGTCATCAAGTTCTGGCCTCGGGCCTTTGGCTATCTGATGGTTTAAGCGGTGCGCGCAACATGCCGCCGATCTCACCGATCACTCGGAAAGCACCTACCGCAGCAGAAAACTGTTCACATTCAATTGCGCGGCGGGCACATTCATTAAGTGCATAAATCTGTTCAGAAACATGACGCCGCCGATCTGAAATCAGATCTTGCACCATTCGCTCACGTGCAATATCTAAATAACGATTTAAGGTCTGAGTGTTGGTTACCCCCCAACTTTCTCGGGCTTTCTCGATAAGGAGCAACTGCGGCAGCCGCTGAGAAATCCATAACTGAGCCTCGGCAATACGTCGTTCAATTTCAGAGCAGGTAGGCCGTGGGGCGGCATTGCGTTTATGTGAATAACGCGGTGGATTACGTGGCCCAACTGGTCGAGTTGGATCAACACCAATAAGCGGACCAATAGGTGAGCCGTCATCGTCCTGGGCGGGAGCAGCATCCCGAAGCTGCTGAATTTCTGGCCCTTGGCCCTGTGGGGCCTGGGGATCGCTATTGGGCGGGGGAATTGGCGTCTTCATGAGAGCTGCGCCAGTGGCACTAGCCCTTTTGGGGTCAGTCCTTGTGGGATTGGTTGGAGATAGGAAGCCCACTGCTCAACTGTAAGAACAACGCGCCAAGTGCCACCACGAAAACGAACAAGGGTGGCGGAAAGTGGAAGGTTTGCATTTTTGGCCTGCTGTTGGGCTTGTGGAGGTTTGATACGTGCAGCAGCGGCAGTATCAGCCCAGTTAGCAACTTGAATGGCGTGATTTGGCACGCCATCAAGATCGCCGGTGTCATCAATGCGGCCGGCGCCAAGTTTTCGACGAACAGGAATGCCAAGGATAGAAGTAAGCAATTCAGCTGCTTCTAGCTCAGCTCGATCACCTTTAGCCTTAGTACTATTGGACATAAAGATTATCTGAATTCGCTGATAGTCCAGAAAGGAATACCGAGTGTTTTGGTGGCAGAGCCGTCAGCCTCTGCTGCTTTTTTAGCCGCCTTTAGTTGGGTGTCAATGCTATTAACTGTTGAGGGATATTTCCATTTTGCTCGGCCTAAAGAGTAGGTAAAATTCCAATCATTGAAGCTAAAGGTATGGTCAAGTTCTGCTTTATCAACCAAAGCGGAGATTGAGTCTTTAAGTAACGCGAGTTCATCATCGAGTGATTTAAGAGCAGTCTTAATGGCAATGATGCGATCCAACTGACGATCAATCGAATCAGACTCTGGTGTCTGAGTTGAGTGAGCTAAAGCTGTAGGGCAGTTCATGGAGTAAGGATTTGGCGGGTGCGTTTAGCAAGAACTTCTTGCACAGCTTCTGGAGACCAAAGCAGATTGGGGGCCTTAATACCCCCACTGCTAACGCAGAAGTGGATACCAGGTCGGAGTACACCAGCCTTACGTAGCCGCCGAAGTGTGGATTCAGAAGTGCGCAAGATTTGAGTGGCTTCCTGCGTGGTGGCGTGAAATCGCATGGTTAAAAGCTGGGTCGGAAGTCAGAACCCATCAAAAGCTTAGCGGATCAGCAAGCTGAGTAGAAACCACCTTCCAGGTAGCCCAGGCGCCAGCCCAGGCTGAAAGGCACTCAAAACGTCCCAAAAGTGGTCCAAAGATCAATTTGCCGGGATGTGCCCAGATGGTCTGACCAGCGTCGTAGTGGTGGCCCCATGTGGCTTCTAGGGCCATGTAGCCGCCTATCTGCGCTGCAGTGCTGTAGGTGCTGCCATTTGGCCCCAGTGTTTTTAGGTCGGCCAGGATCCGCCGGCCGTCTTGATCCACGTAGGCGCAGTCAAAAGTTCCAGCCACCCTGCGCGTAGTGCAGCAGGTGGGGCGCTCGCTAGCGATCACCTGAAGCTGCTGCCAGCGCTCGTGGTTGATCAGCGGCTGGATCCAATCGGCGTGGTCGCCCTCCGCTAGCACCAGCAGCTCATCGCCCATAGAGCGGAACTGAGTACCTCGTTGTGCACCAGCAAGGATCTGGCCTTGCTGCAGAAAAAGTTCCAGCGCGCGGTGTGTCTGGTTACCCCGTGGCCCCCAGGTGGTGCGGGTTGCCTCAATACGTTCACTGGCGTAATCAGATTTCAGGCAACCGATCACGCCGGTGATGCTGACGGGGAACTCCAGATCCCCCAGCCAGTAGCGATGTTCAGGGTCGCGCCGGTGGAGGCCAGGAATTGGTGAAAGCCATCGGTTGAGGGTTGTGGTCATTAGCGAGTGGGTGTGGTGGGTTCGCGCGCGCGCATGTGAAGTACATCCCTCAATGTGAATGAATTGGGTCAAACTCCAGTGCCTGAGCTGGGTTTGATCCGCTCACATGGAATTCACATGTGAACCTGGTGTGTCAATCCATTAATTGGACTAGGGAATTCACATGTGAATTTGATGTGACCTCCTTATATCTCTCTCTATGACAGGGTTTTAAGTACATTCATTCACATGAGCACGGGCGTAATAAGGAGAATTCACAGCGGCATGGGTTGATCGCCGTTCCGCTCAAACCATTCCCGTGCAATTGGGGTCAGCTTCCATTGGCCCGGCATGGAGCCGACCCGAGCGAGCATGGGTCGCCGGCCGCCGCTGGCCCTGGTGAGGCTGTTGCCCACTGATCCGCTGCTGTAGTTGGCCTTGGCCAGCTGGGCGATGATCTCGCGCCTATGCAGGGAGGGCTTTCCGTTCTGCAGCGCATTCCAGAGCAACTTCCCCACCCCGTGGCGCACGTCACGGATCACCTCCGTCATGGCGCTAACAAGAAGCCGGCCAGTATCTTCATCGATCTGGTAGTTGAACTCCCGGGCCGTGCCTTGGCGGCACTTGCGCACGATCCAGGTGCGACGGCAGGTGCTGATGCGCTTCTTCCCGGCTGCCTTGCCAGGCGGACCCTCGAAGCCGTCATGCTCGCCACCTTCCATAACCGGCTGGATGGCATGAACGATGGAAGGAATTTCCTTCCATGCCTTAGCGCCGGCCGCTTCCCCGCCGCCGGTGCCGTCGTGGTTGAGCCACAAAACGGATGTATGCCGGCAGATCACCTCCTTAACAAACGTGAGCAGGGCTGTTACCTGGCTGTTGTCGCAGTAGTTCAGATCAGCGCGGCTTGTAGCGGCCTTGCAGCTGTCAATGATCACCAGCGCAATCTTTTCGCTGCGCACAAAATCAAGCAGAGCTAGGCAGCCGCGCAGGCCTGCTTCCCAGCCCAGTGCCGTCTGTTCAGGATCGTGGCCCCAAACATGAAACCGAAGCCCGTCATGGCTTGGGTTTAGTGCCTGATGATCCGCCTTACCGAGATCCTGCAAAGTGCGGATTAGTGGCGCCGGGCCTGAATCCGTGGCGATCATCAGCACGCTGCCAGCCGGCGGCGGCGCCTCACGATCAAGGAAGCCTGTTCCTTCGATAATGGCAAACGCCATCGCCACCGCTGCGGTGGTCTTGCCGGCGCCGGCCGGCGCATAAAGCAGTGCCTGGTCATTGGCGGGCAAGAAGCCCTCAAGCAGCCAATCAAGGCTGATCACCTTGGAGAGGTCGATGCTTCGGTAGGTGGGCCGTTCCTTTGGGGCGTTACCAAGCCGCATCAGCTCCTGCTCTGTGAGCAGGCGAAACAAGGCTGCATTGATCTGGCCATCAGTGCGCCGGAAGCGGACCATGATCTCGGCGCGCGCTTCCATTTCGGTGTCATCGTCCTGCTCGCGCAGGGCCGCTAACGCCATCGTCAGCAGCTCGCGGTAAGCCGGCAGCGCTGGTTCAGTTTGATCAGCCGCCCCGGCAGGAGCCTTTCCCGGCAATTTTTGCTGGGGCCTTTGGTAACGGAACCCACCAAGCGTGTCAGCCAGGTAATGCAGGGTGCCGATGGTGGTGCCAGAGCCCTTGAAGCTCTGCCACTTGGCCAGGCATTCCTGTTCGTTGAAGTTGGAGCAGCCGCGCGACCAATTTACCCAGTCGCTTAGCAAGCCAGTCGAAACGCTGTGCAGCGCCATCCCAACCCGCAACCAGCGGTCGTAGTCCTCGCATGGCGGGATGTGTAGCAGCAGCTCTTTTGCGCGGGGCACTTCGGCAACAGTTGCCGCCTCATGGTCTGCAGTGGAGGGTTCAGCGGCACCTTTTAGCAAGGGCTCCAGCAACCAATCCGGCGCCTCAGCCACTTGCTGCTCGGCAGGGGAGCGGCCACTTATCCACTGGTAACAACCAGTGTCAGGGTGTGCCCCACAGATCACCGACTGGTGCCCGCCACCGCGTAGCTCAAGGATTGTGCGGCCGGCATCGTTACGCCAAACGCGGCGACCGCGCAGAAAGGGCCAGGCATCAGCCGGCACCCTGAACGCCAACTGGCGGCGATTTGGTAGGCCGCTGCTCCAGGCAATCGTTGCTGGTAAATCCGTCCACGGTCTGCCAAACACCTGGAGAAAATGCGCCACCGCGCCGGTGCCATCGAAATCAACCGCGATCACACCAGAAGCTTCCCCAAGCACCAGCCCTACGGCCCGCACGAAGGAGGATTCCGCCAGCTCGCAGATCCCGTCAACGTCGTAAGTGTTGTGGCTCCAATCAGCCTGCGGCTCACCGGTGGCCGGGTTGACGGGTCGCTTCATCCCATCACAGGGGATCAGCCGCCAATCGGAATCGACGGACTGGAGCTCCGCTAAGAGCTCAAGGGTGAGAGCCATCATTTTGCCGCTTTCGGCCTTGGAACCTGAGGCGCGCGGGCCATGGCTACTTCAAGAGCTAGCTGAATCACTGTGATGAGAGGGATGCCACGCTCATCGCACTGGCGAACTAACCACTGCCTCTGAACTGCAGTAGGGCGAAAAGTTAAAGGGGGTCGAGCCATAAAGAAATCAGAAGAGATCAGAAAAGATCAGAGTTCTGATCAACTGTAAGCAGATGGCTATCAGGTCGCTATTCTGATGAGGTGGATTAGAAGCGCTTAGCGCACCTAGGGATGAAAAGGGTTCGGCCCACGGCTCCAAGGCAGAAGGCGAAAAACAGGGGCGCACTTGAGCTGTCCTGGGCCGGCTATAGAAGGCAGGTTGAAATACAGGCCGCCGTGTTTAGTCCAGAGGAGCTATTGGAATCTCAACGCTTGGCGCGATTACTAATAGCGGGTAAGTTGCCAAACAAATTCTGGCCATCTATTGATATTGAAGAGCAGCAAAAACTGTTATGAATTCCAAAGCATATTTGTTACTTTTTCAAGCAACTTAGGTTTATCTAATTGCCGGCCGTAGGCGGCTAAATGAACTGCTGGGGAGTGGCCCATCAGCTCTGCTGACTCCCGCACACTTAACCCCAGATCAATACCAAGCCTTAGTGCAAAAGCATGGCGCAGTCCATAAGGCGTTAGATCAGTGCGCAGCTGACCCTGGGCTGCTTTTTGGTTGTGCAATCGCCCAAGCTGATGGGCCATGGCTTCTCCAGGTGATGGCAAAGCAACTAATCGGCTCGGCAAGCCATGCTCATTCCAGCGTTCAAATAATGCGTTGCAATCTGAATGCCAGGTTGCAGGCGGTATAGCCGGAATGGTTCGGGCGCCTACCTTGCCTTGGCCGTTCTGCTTTTCGTGGGCCACTACTGCCACCAGCGATTGACTAACCCCACCGGGGTTGCCCCCGGTAAGGCTGACCTGATGAAGCTGCAAGCCTTTTAATTCAGCTGGCCGCAGGCCGAACACAATCAAACAATCCCAAGCCACTAGATCAGAGGCGGTCAGTCTGCTGCGGCTAATGCGCTCGCGCAGTTCCTCGATCTCCTGATCCTGAAATGCCATCACCCCTGCGGGGTTAGCTGCGGCCTTGCCGTTACCCCTCATGGCGGCCAGTTCATCTGGCCAAAACCATTGGGAAGCTTTCCATAGGGCGCGCATCCGATCATGGGCCATTTGCCTGGCACGAGAGTTTGGCGGCCATTGACGCAAAGCAGCGCTTAGCAGCTGTGCGTCATCTAGCCAAATCTGCTGAGCCGCTATCTGTTCAAGCTTGATTAGATAGGGCTGATAGGTGCGCTCCCAGGTACGAGAAGTAATGCGCTCGCCTATTAGCTGCGCGCTGAAACGCGAACGCAGCTGGGCCAAGGTTGCTGGTGCTAGGCGGCCGGCTTCATGGGCTGCCGGCAGCAATGGATCTGGCCAACGCCAGGTGCCAGCCATTACGGCATCAAATACAGCACAAACCTCAGCCAGGGCAGCTGTTGAGGTAGCAGGTCCAGGGGGGGTATTGAGCCCTAACTCGCGCTGGATTTGACCCGCGGTTTGAATTTGACCCGCTTGACCCGCTTGACCCTCATCGGACCGGGGCGGAAGTTCATCGGATAGCAGCCGCAATCGGTCGCGCTTTACCCGCAGATGCCAGCCAGGGCGGCCCTGCCGGTGTCTTTTGAACTGCCTTGAGAGATCAGCTAACCAGCCCTGGCGATCGCCTGCCATTTTTTGACCCGCGGGTCAGAAACGGGTCAAATCCTGCCATGGCTTGACGGTTTTAGGGCGGTTTGGGCGGTTTGTGCTCAAAGGAGGTTCCCCTGAAAACCACTACAGTGACTAGACAAACCCCAGTGGTACTAAGGTTTTTGACAACGCCCCCTGAGTGATTCGAACACTCGACCGGCTGCTTAGAAGGCAGCTGCTCTATCCAGCTGAGCTAAGGGAGCAAGTGCTGCTGAGAATCACAATTTCCCATCTTGCCAGCAACCCCCCTAGATTGGTGAGCTGCGGTGGATTCAGCTATGGCGGCATCACGGCTGAACAACAGCCAGAAGCAGGAGCTGGTGCAGCGCTACCAAGCTGGCGAAGCTTCTGCTGCCTTGGCTGAGGCCTTTGAATGCAGCACCAACACCGTTAGCCGCACTGTTAAAGCGGCGCTTGGCATTGAAGCCTATGCAGCCCTCAAGGAGCAACGGGCCAAGGGAACCGTGGCGATAAATCCAGAACCCATAAATCCCGAGCAAGAAAGTCAAACAACTCAGAAAGTAGAAGAGGCCCCAGCGGTTTTAGCCCTGGATGATGCCGATGATTTTGCAACTAACCACAAGGAAGATTCTGAGAGCATTGATCTAGAGATTGAGCAAAATAACGACTTCTTTACCCTGCCGCTTCTTGCCGTAGAAGCTAATCTCAGCGACAGCAACCCTTGCGTTAGCAAGCCTTTGGTAACGAGTGAACTGCCAGCTAGTTTGTATTTATTAGTTGATCGTGAAGTGGAATTAAAAGGCACCCCAGTGAAGGAATTCAGTGAATTAGGCCGGGTGGCACCCCAGGAGGAAGATCTGCAGGCGATTGCCCTTTTTGTTAACCCACGCCAAGCCAAACGCCAATGCGGACGCAGCCAACGGGTAATAAAAGTGCCTGATTCAAGCCTTTTGGATCTCACCGCCCCCTATATCCTCGCCCAAGGCATCAGCCGCATTGTTCTAGAGGGTGCCCTTTATGCCATACCTGGCAGTGCTGGCTAACAACGGGCTTTATTCATCCTGATGGGGTGCCAATAATGCAGCACTGGTGCCACCGCTAAATACACCGCAAAGAATCGCTAACCCCACCACAAAACCCTGCGGTAAAGGCACTGTTTTGCCAATACCAAGGTTCACCACACTGCGCTCAGATAGGTTTTGGCTGCCAAGGCACAACATCAGTAGCAACACAAATGTGCCCACAATGCTGCTCAAAAACAAACGCATCCGCAGCAGCATCAATCTCTCCTTTTAGAACTCAGTTTGCCCTGTGTAGCAACCCATATAGGGCGCGTCGCTGTAAACCACTGCTTTGAGCTAGTTCCTTAGCTGCCTCTGATGCCGTTAGGCCACTGGCAACTAAGGCCGTTAATTCTTGGCGCAGCTGCGTTTCATCCCAGGGCAACACGGTTGCTTCTGCTGCTGCACCACCAAGCACCAAGGTGCATTCCCCCTGGGGTGCGGTAACAAGGAAATGGGCAAGGGCACCAGCTAAATCAGGACCCACCTGCTCTTCATGGCGTTTAGTTAATTCCCGGGCCACCTGCACCGGCCGTTCAGGGCCGCAATGTTCCACTAATTCCTGCAGCAGGCGCACCAAGCGATGGGGCGCTTCATAAAGCACTGTGGTGCGGCTTTCTTGGCTAATTGCCTCCAAACGACTTTTGCGTTCACGGCCCTTTAGGGGCAGGAAACCTTCAAAACAAAAACGTCCACTTGGTAAGCCACTGCTCACTAATGCCGTAGTAGCGGCGCAGGGGCCCGGGATACACACCACCCGATGGCCAGCAGCCCTTGCAGCAGCCACCAATGCTTCACCTGGATCGCTGATGCCAGGCAAGCCAGCATCGCTCACTAATGCCAATGCTTCCCCTGCCCCTAATGCATCAAGCAAGGCGGGAATCCTTTGCTTTTGGTTGTGTTCATGGAAACTGAGCAGCGGCTTACTGATGCCAAAAAAATGCAGCAGTTGGCCGCTATGGCGTGTGTCTTCACAGGCGATCCGATCTACCCCCGCCAGCACCATTTGGGCCCTTGGCGATAGGTCGCCGCGGTGGCCGATGGGGGTGCCCACCAGATAGAGCACTCCCCCTTGGGGTTCGGGGCTCTCGGTCACAATGCCGTTGTGTTGTAACCCCATGATGCCCTTACCCGCGGGTGTGGAACTAGAGCCGCTGCTAGCGGCCTTAAAAAACTTGAGCTGGCAGGCGGCCGATATCTTGCTCGCCTATGCCCGTAAGCCGATGGAATTAAGCGTAGATAAGGGCGGTGAGGGGCCAGTAACAGCAGCAGATCTAGCCGTAAATAAGCTATTGCTTGATGGCCTAAATAGTGCCTTCCCCGCTGCCCCATGGGCCCTGTTAAGCGAGGAAACAGCAGCTGAGCAAGGCAGTCAAATTATTGAATCCAATGAATGGCTTTGGATCCTTGATCCCCTTGATGGCACGAAGGATTTTATTCAAGGAACAGGTGAATATGCCGTTCATTTAGCCCTAGTGCATCAGCAGCGCCCAGTGCTCGGTGTGGTGTTGTTGCCTGAAAAGCAAGAACTTTGGTTTGGCCTATTGCTAGATGAAAATTGCTCGGCCTGGTGCGAAAACCGCGCCGGCACAAAACAACAAGTTCAATTCAGTAAGCGCAAAGAATTGGCTGAATTGGTTTTAGTGGCAAGCCGTAACCATCGCGATCAACGCTTAGAGCAACTGCTGCAGCAATTAGAAATTGGCCGCAGCCTCACGGTGGGCAGTGTTGGCTGCAAGGTGGCTGCAATCCTGCGCGGTGATGCTGATATTTACGTGTCGTTATCGGCTAAAAGTGCACCAAAACATTGGGATATGGCAGCACCGGAGGCCGTATTGCTGGCTGCCGGTGGTGGTTTTAGCCATGCCGATGGCAAGCCGCTCACCTATACCAGCAGCAGTTTCCTGCAAGCTGGATGTTTAATTGCTAGCCATGGCATTAGTCACCCGCTCCTGTGTGAAAGGGCAACAAAGGCAATGGCCAGCATCGACCCCGGTTTTCAGGTTTAGACGCAGCTAAACCTAAACCTCACCGATCGGCAGGATCACAGTTGGCTCGGGATCTGAACCATCTTGGGGTACACCACGCAGGCTCAAGTTGATGCGGCCGCGGTTATCAATTTCCCGCACTCGTACGGTTACCTGATCACCCACGTTCACCACATCTTCCACCTTCTCAACCCGTGATTCAGATAGTTGGGAGATGTGGATCATGCCTTCCTTGCCAGGCAGAATCTCAACAAAGGCACCGATTGGTATCACCCGGGTTACATGACCCTGGAATACCTCGCCTTCGCTGATGCGCCGGGTGAGCCCTTCGATGATCTTTTGGGCTTCCTCCGCCGCTGCACCATCGTGGCTGGCAACGGTAACGATGCCGGTGTCTTCAATGTCGATCTTGGTGTTGGTGCGCTCAGTGATCCCTTTAATCGTGCGACCACCAGGACCAATCACCGTGCCAATCAATTCG
Organism: Synechococcus lacustris Maggiore-St4-Slac; assembly: GCF_024345595.1. Lineage (NCBI taxonomy): Bacteria > Bacillati > Cyanobacteriota > Cyanophyceae > Synechococcales > Synechococcaceae > Synechococcus > Synechococcus lacustris. The sequence goes on from NZ_JAGQBK010000019.1 coordinate 13,456, forward strand.
GGATCGATGCGGAAACTGAGCAACCGTGGTGCATGGGGCGACATAACGTCGCGTGGTTTCTCAATCGCTTCAAGCATTTTGGCAAGGATATGAAGCCTGGCCGGCCGCGCTTGATTGATCGCCTTGGCGATGGTTGGCACATCAAGACCGGTGATCTTCATGTCCATCTGCAGGGCGGTGATCCCTTTTTCGGTTCCAGCAACTTTGAAATCCATATCACCAAGGAAATCTTCAATTCCTTGGATATCGGTGAGGATGCGAACCTCTTCCCCCTCCTTGATTAAGCCCATGGCAGCTCCACTAACTGGGGCCACGAGGGGCACACCAGCGTCCATCAAAGCCAGGGTGCTGCCGCACACCGAACCCATGGAAGTGGAACCATTGGAGCTGAGGCATTCAGAAACCACCCGCAACACATAGGGGAAGGATTCTTTGCTTGGCAGCACTGGAATCAGTGCCCTTTCCGCCAGGGCGCCATGGCCCACTTCCCTGCGGCCAGGGGAGCGCATCGGCTTGGTTTCACCGGTGGAATAAGGGGGGAAGTTGTAGTGGTGGAGATAGTGCTTTTCGTTAATTGGATTTAGATCATCCATCTCTTGGGCGTCGGAAGGGGTGCCCAAGGTGGCGGTGGAAAGCACCTGAGTGAGGCCCCGCTGGAATAGGCCAGAACCATGCACCCGTTTTGGTAAAACACTCACCGCGGCACTGATTTCCCGCACCTGGTCGAGCTCACGGCCATCTACCCGTTTGCCCTGTTCCAGGATTTGGGCCCGCATCATTGTTTTGGTGAGCGCCTTGAAGCTGTTAGCCATCAACTTGCTGCTGCTGCCAATGGCAGCCTTCACAGGATCGCTATCACCAAGGGCCGCAACCGCTTCAGCTGCTTTCGCTTTGATGGCATCTAGTTGGGCATCCCTTTCGCCTTTGCTCAGGCTGAATTGGGCAAGCACCTTGCCAATTTCCTTGGAGCATTGCTTGCTCAAGTAATTGGGAACGGTTTTATCTTCCTTCGGCTCTTCGCCCTTCACCTGCTCAATGCCCATGGCGGCGAGGATATCGCTTTGGTGGCGAATCAATTCACCAACTGCTTCGTAGCCGAAATCAATCGCCTCGATCATGTCTTGCTCAGGCAGTTGCCTGGCCCCTGCTTCCACCATCACCACCCCATCAGGGGTGCCAGCTACCACTAAATCAAGCTCAGAACGCTCAATTTCACGGAAGCTTGGATTAAGGATGAAATCATCACCGAGCAAACCCACCCTCACGGCCGCCATCGGGCCATGGAATGGAATCTTGGCGATCAAGGTGGCGAGGGAAGCGCCGGTTACGGCCAACACATCGGGTGGTACCCGTTCATCCAAAGACAAACAGGTGGCAACGATCTGAAGGTCGTCCCGCAACCAATTTGGGAACAGGGGCCTGATTGGACGATCGATCAATCTGCAGGTGAGGATTGCCCGCTCAGGTGGGCGCGCCTCCCTGCGAAAGAAACTGCCCGGGATGCGACCAGCGGCATAGAGCCGCTCTTCGTAGTCGCAGGTGAGGGGTAGGAAATCGATGCCTTCGCGGGCATTGGCTCTGGTGGCTGTAACCAGCACCGAGGTGTCACCGCATTCAATGAGCACGCTGCCACCGGCTTGAGGGGCATAACGGCCCGTGGTCAGCCTGATCTCCCGTCCATCGAAGGAGATCGACCGAATTTCACCTTGCACTTGTTCTTATGTCCTGCTTGTCAGCTCTTATCTTTACATCTAGCCGGTAAGGCTGGGGCAAAAAAAAGTCGAGGTAGCTGTTGGCCACCTCGACAAAATTAGTTATGGCAGTGCTTTTAAAGCAAATTACCAGCTGGATTTAACCACCCCAGGCAGCAATCCCTTGTGGGCCCTTTCCCTTAGTTGGTTGCGGCAAAGGCCAAAATCGCGATAGAAACCACGGGGTTTGCCGGTGGCCCAACAACGGTTGCGTACCCGGTTAGGTGCGCTGTTACGGGGTAATTGTTGGATTTTGCGGTGGATATCCAGGCGCTCCATGGGGCCAGCGGCCTCCTGAAATTCCTGAAGCAAAGCAGCGCGCTTAGCAGCGAAGCGTTCCACAATTTTTTTGCGCTTCACATCCCGCGCAATCATCGACTTTTTCGCCATGCGGCTGCCTTTAAGGGGAAGGTTATTTAATCCAATAATTTAGCTGATCACTGGCCCTTGCTTAACGCAGCAGCAATTGCCTCACAAAGGCCAGCTGGCTGGTGTCTTTAACGATAAGAACGGCGCTTAAGCCGAGCAGCAGCAGCAGCCCTGATTGGGTAAAGGCCAACTGCAGCCGTTCTGGCAACGGTTTGCCCCGCAAGCCTTCAAGTAGTAACAGTAGAAATTGGCCACCATCCAGCATCGGTAGCGGTAAGGAATTAAGCACCGCCAGGTTCACCGAAATCAGTGCAGTGAACAGAAACAAGCTGCCGCCGCCCTGATGGGCGAGCTTTGCGCCCATCTCCACGATTTTTACCGGGCCCGAAATTTGAGGGGCGGTTTCACCAAAATTGGTGGCTAGGGCAACAAAGCCTGAAATGGTGCGGCGCAGGATTTGAACGAATTCAGTTTTGGCCTGCTGCAGGATTTCCAAGGGGTTGCTGGCCCGCCGGAACAGTTCGTTGCCATCAGGCTGCAATTGGGCGCCAATGCGGCCGCTGCCGCCCATATTTGCTGGCACCAATTCAAGATTTTTGCCTATGCCGTTGCGTTCTATGCCAAGCAATAAAGCTTGATTCGGTGAGGTTTTTACGGCATCAACCAATTGCTGCACCGCCTTGGTGCCAGCCCCAAGGGTTTTACCGCCCATCGCCACAACTAAATCACCTGCCTCAAGGCCAGCTTTAGCTGCCGCCCCATCCGGTTGCAGGGCTACCACCAAAACGCCGCTACCAGCGTTAAAACCAGCTGGTATGCCCACAACTATTCCCTGGGCGCATAGCACTGCCCAAGCCAAGAGCAGATTTGCCAGCACCCCTGCTGAAATCACAATTGCCCGTTGAAAAACGGAACGGTTTTTGAGTAGATCCGGATCTTTGGGATCAAAACCGCTATCGGGATCGTCGTCTGGGAAGGCCACATAACCACCCAAGGGAATTGCCCTCAAGGCAAATTGAATCCCGCGGCTGCGGCGCTCCAACAACACGGGGCCAAAACCAACATTGAAACTAGTTACGCGAATCCCTTGCCAAACGGCTGCAAAAAAATGCCCCGCTTCATGCACAACGATTAAAAGGGCAAGGATTGCCAGAGCAGAGAGAACACCCACTTATTTTTTGCCTAGGTGTATTTGATGATTCTGGCCGCTAGCAATCACATCTGTGCCCATGTAAGGAGCAAGTGCTACGGGCAATTTGATGCTGCCATCGCTTTGTTGGCCTGTTTCTAAAAGGGCTGCCATCGTGCGGCCCACGGCCAAACCACTGCCATTCAAAGTGTGCAAGAGGGCTGTGTTTTTTGCTTCTTTAAATCGGATGGCAGAACGCCTTGCCTGGAAATCTCCACAGTTGCTGCAGCTAGAAATTTCCCGATAGGCACCAGCACCCGGCAGCCACACCTCAAGGTCGTAGGTGCGGTTGGCGGAAAAGCCAATATCGCCGCTGCATAGTTCCATCACCCGATAGGGCAACTCAAGCGCCTGCAGCACCGCCTCTGCATCAGCCGTGAGCTGTTGATGGGCATCGCTTGATTTTTCGGGATGGCAAAACCAATACAACTCAACTTTGTTGAATTGATGCAAACGGATCAGCCCGCGGGTATCACGGCCGTAGCTGCCGGCCTCCCGCCTAAAACAAGGGGTATATGCCACATATTTGATGGGCAGCTGTTCAGCCGGAATCACCTCATCGCGATGGAGCGAAGTGATTGGCACCTCCGCCGTGGGTGTTAGCCAGAGGTCGTCGTGGGCGCAGCGGAAACTTTCCTCGGCAAATTTGGGTAACTGGCCGGAACCGGTGAGGCTGGCGCTATTAACCAAAATGGGCGGTAACACCTCGCTGTAACCCTTGCGGCCGTGGAGGTCGAGCATGAAATTGATCAGCGCTCGCTCCAGCCGCGCCCCCATGCCTAGAAGGGTTACAAAGCGGCTTTGGGCAATCCGCACCGACCGTTCGGTTTCAAACAAACCAAGCCGTTCACCAATCTGCCAATGCTCCTCAAGGCCCGCTTCCTGGCGTGGATTTCCCCAGCGCTTGATCTCAATATTGCTGGCTTCATTTTTGCCATCTGGTGTTTGCGCTGATGGCAGGTTGGGCAGGGTTAGCAATTCATCCCTCACAGCCGCCTCGAGGAGCTTTTCCTCTTCCTCCAGGTGCGCCACCTGTTGTTTCAGCTTGTTGCCCTGATCCCGCATGGCTTGCAGCTCAGGGCTGCTGGGGGCAATGCCAGCTTTGATCTGCAAGCCCATCTCCTTCCCGATGCGATTGCCTTCGGCTTGGAGATTGCTGCGTTGCTCCTCAAGATCCCGCAGTTGCTTCGCCTTGGCTTGCAACTCGCTCAGATCAAGGCTTTTACCCCTGCGTTGCAGCTCACTTGCAATCAACTCCGGGTTGTCACGCAGCAGGCGCTGATCCAGCACGGGCCTATGGCAATTGCTTTGAGCCTACGGGCTGGGCTTAAGCCCTTATCAATCAGAGCACCTGCACCACTTCGCTCACTTCAGGAATCGCTTCCCGCAGCTTGCGTTCAATACCCATCTTTAGGGTCATGGTGCTGCTGGGGCAGGAACCACAAGCCCCCTGCAAACGCACCTTCACGATTGGTCCATCGATTTCCACCACCTCCACATTGCCGCCGTCGGCCATCAAATAAGGACGCAGCTCATCAAGGGTGCGCTCCACATTCTCGAGGGTTAGGGCTTGAAGATCACTACTCATGGCTAGGGGGGCAGATCTAACTGAATCCTAGGTACCTAAAGCAATCGACGCCCCCATTGGTCGGCCGCCCTCAGCGCAGCGCTAACTGCCGCTGCGCTAACTGGAAAAGGTTCATTGTGGCTGCTCTCTCCTGGGATTACAGAGCGTTCTGCAATGCGGTTTAACTGTTCATCGCTATTGGCATCAACCCCAACTTGGGCCAGGCAGATTGGTAATCCCACCGCTTGCTGGTAGCGGTAGATCTCATCGATTTCAGATTGGGGCTTACCCTCCAGCACCAATTGGGTTAACAATCCAAAAGCCACTTTTTCACCATGGATGTGGCAGTGGCTGCCTTCGATCTCAGAGATACCGTTGTGAACCGCATGGGCCACAGCTAAGCCACCACTTTCAAACCCCAAACCTGAGAGCAAGTTATTGGCTTCCACCACCCGCTCCAGGGCCGGTGTGGTGGCTTTGGCTTCCACTGCTGCACAAGCCGCAGGGCCGTCGGCCAGAAGAATTTCACAGCAGAGTTTGGCCAGGGCTGTGCCGGTGCGGCTGGGCAGGCCACCCACCACGGTGGTGCTGCAACTTTCACGCACGGTGCGCGCTTCAAACCAGGTGGCCAAGGCATCACCAATGCCACCCACCAATTGTCTTTTTGGTGCCCTAGCCACCACTTCGGTATCTACTAAAACCAGCAGGGGGTGGCGGTTGTAGAAACGAAACCCCTCCACGCTGCCGCCGGAGTTGTAGATCACTGAAAGGGCACTGCAGGGGGAATCGGTGCTGGCAAGGGTGGGGGTGATCACCACTGGCAGATTGAGCTCATCGGCTACGGCCCTTGCCGTATCAGAAACCTTGCCGCCGCCGGCGCCAATAACAGCGTTGCAGTTGAGTTGCTTGGCCAGTTGAACCAAACGTTCAATTTCGGCATTGCTGCATTCGCCAGCAAATGCTTCAACTATTGGTTCAATGCCCACAGGGGGCAGCACCGCTTGCCAGATCGAAGCCAATTCCCGCCTAGCGGTGCCAGCGGCGATGATCAACACGCGCCCCTGCAGGCCCAACCGTTGCATTTCCCTACCCAGTTCATGGGTGGCACCGGGCCCTTGCACATACCTGCCGGGGCTAGCAAAAACGATCAGGGGCCGCTGGTGAATACAAACCACGCTTTTGGAATGGGCCATTGAAAAACAGATGCGGTTTGCTTACTAGGATCTTGATATGACAGACGCCCCTGTTTCACGGATCCGCAATTTCTGCATCATTGCCCATATCGACCATGGCAAATCAACCCTGGCCGATCGGTTGCTGCAAGAAACCGGCACGGTGGCGGCCCGCGATATGCAGGCCCAATTCCTCGACAACATGGAACTGGAGCGGGAGCGGGGCATCACGATCAAGCTGCAGGCTGCGCGCATGGAATACACCGCAGCTGATGGTGATAACTACATCCTCAATCTGATTGATACCCCCGGCCATGTGGATTTCTCCTATGAAGTGAGCCGCAGCCTCCAAGCCTGTGAGGGCGCACTGCTGGTGGTGGATGCCAGCCAAGGGGTGGAGGCTCAAACCCTGGCAAATGTATATCTAGCCCTTGAAAATGATCTAGAAATAATTCCAGTGCTAAATAAGATTGATCTGCCGGGAGCCGATCCGGAAAGAATAGGTAGAGAGATTGAAGAGATCATTGGTTTAGATATTTCCAATGCCATCCACTGCTCAGCAAAAACTGGTATGGGTGTGCCGCAGATTTTGCAATCTATTGTTGACCGTGTGCCGGCCCCAGCGGATCGCGTGGAAGAGCCTTTGCGCGCATTGATATTCGACTCTTACTATGATCCATATAGGGGAGTTATTGTTTACTTTCGCGTTATCAGTGGGCGCCTAGCAAAAAAAGATAAAGTTTTACTTATGGCAAGTAAAAAAACCTATGAATTAGATGAAGTTGGGATAATGGCTCCCGATCAACGGCAGGTTCAAGAGCTACATGCCGGTGAAGTGGGTTATTTTTCTGCCTCGATTAAAGCTGTTGCTGATGCCCGCGTTGGCGATACCATCACCCTTGCTTCAAATCCCGCCTCCGAACCGCTTCCGGGTTACACAGAAGCAAAACCGATGGTTTTTTGCGGTTTATTTCCCACCGATGCCGATCAATATCCCGACCTTAGGGAGGCATTAGACAAACTAAAACTATCGGATGCTGCTTTGAAATTCGAACCGGAAACCAGCAGCGCCATGGGTTTTGGTTTCCGTTGTGGTTTCCTTGGCTTGTTGCATATGGAAATTGTGCAGGAGCGGCTTGAACGGGAGTATGACCTTGATCTAATTGTTACGGCGCCTTCGGTTATCTATCAAGTAAATATGATTGATGGCTCAATCATGATGGTAGATAATCCCGCAACGCTGCCGGAGCCGCAGGCTAGGGCGTCTATTGCAGAGCCCTACGTAAAACTAGAAATCTATGCGCCAAATAGTTATAACGGTGCCCTCATGGAGCTATGCCAAGAACGCCGGGGTGCATTCATTGATATGAAATACATAACAACTGACCGTGTTGCGCTGCACTATGAAATGCCCTTGGCAGAAGTGGTAACTGATTTCTTTGATCAGATGAAAAGCAGAACAAAGGGTTATGCCTCAATGGAATATAGCTTGATTGGATACCGAGAGAATTTTTTGGTGCGGCTTGATGTGTTGATAAATGGTGAAAAGGCCGATCCTTTAACCACTATTATTCATCGCGATAAAGCCTATAATGTTGGCAAGGCGTTGGTGGAAAAGCTCAAGGAATTAATCCCACGCCAGCAGTTTAAAATCCCCCTTCAGGCATCAATTGGTAGTCGTATTGTTGCGAGTGAAAGTATTAGCGCAATTCGCAAAGATGTGCTTGCGAAATGTTATGGCGGTGATATTTCCCGCAAGAAAAAGCTATTGCAAAAGCAGGCTAAGGGTAAAAAACGGATGAAGGCGATGGGCAAGGTAGATGTTCCGCAGGAAGCATTTATGGCAGTGCTAAAGCTCAATCAGTAAACATCGAGTTCCAATAGCAAGTAGTGAGCAGTTTGTAGTGCAAGCTTTGCTCCTTCGGTGGAATGCTGGTCCTATCAGTTGGGGTTTCACATGTGGCGGGCAGGGGTGCACAACAGGCGCTGCAACGTTGCCAACGCTGGATTTGCTCTGCCTTTGGTGTTGATGTTGGGGCTGTTGTTATTGGGCAGTGGCCTGTCTTTGCAGGCGATGGCGCTGCAATCCAGGGCACGGGGCGCAAGGCTTTGGCAAGAGGGGCAATTAAACGACTGCTTCCTTACGGCAGCCATGCTTTTTGCCGCATTAGCCCGCCAAGGCGCCACACCAGCCGATCAAAAGCTGGCGGCCGGCATTTTCCATTTGCAGCAATGGCAGGGCTCCCCCAATGGCCCCGCTCAAATCAGCCTTCAACGGCTTGCAGCAACGGGCAAACCTATGCGCAGCAAAGTGTTTCAGCTAAACAGCAGCGGCGAGCTGAGGCCGGTTTCGCCCTAACTGAGCTGCTGATAAGCAGTGTTTTATTGGCGCTCTTTTGTGGCGCCGGCCTACAGGTGTTTGCTGCCGCCAACGGCCTTGCCCTGGAAGGGCGGAAGCAAATGGCGCTGCTGGCTTGGATGGATCGCCAATTGCAGCGGGATGAAGGGGTATTGAGGCGCCTTGCCCCTGCCAGCTCAATCGATTGCAGCGATAGCAGCCAGCTGGTGCAACTAAGAACTGAGCTGCTAGATCAATTGCAGCGGGCCGGCACGTTACCCCTCATTGATTCCTTATTGAGCACTCAGCCGAGGCAGCGGTTGGTGGAGGTGCAGGGTGATCGCTTGCTGGTGGCCCTAGAGGCTGCAGCGCCATTGCGCCAGCGGCGAGAGCGGCTTTACAGCCTGGAAGGCCTTGGGGTTTGCAAGTAATGAACCTCACTGAAATCCTGGTGTCAGTTGCGATCAGCGCAGGTTTTGTGAGCCTTTGTTTGGTGGGAGCCCAAGGGCCATTAGCGCGCCAAGAACTTGAAAGTGCTAGCCGGGAACTATGGCTTGGCCTTGAACGGGCCCGCAACCAGGCGGAACAGCAAGGCAAACCCTGTGCATTGCAATTGGGGGGGCGGGGGTGGCAAGCACCAGCTCTGGGCGATTTAGCTAGTTGCGATCAGGCAGAAGTTGAATTATTTGATGTAAGCAAAAGCGCGCGCTTTCAGCTAAGTAATAATTTCAGCAGTCCCTTGGTTTTTACAGCTAATGGTTTGGTATTAGGAGGGGGCACTGCAATTTTGAAGCATTCTTCCAGTGGTTTGAGCCGTTGTTTAGTGATTAGTTTGCCATTGGGTATTACCCGTGTTGGTAATTACGCCAAGGGCAGCTGCCTGCCAGATGCGTAGTTTGATATGATTAGTTTGGGCTTAATTAATAGGCGCCATTGCAGCAGCCCCAGGGCTGGTTTTTCTTTGTTGGAATTGTTATTAGCTAGTGGCCTTGGTTTGGTTGTAGTTGTAATTGTGATGAATTCATTATTTGGTGAGGGTGCCTTAGGTGTTCGTTTAAGCCGTGGCATGCGTGAACGCCAGGCCCTTGGCCGCGCCAATGCATTGATTCGCGCTGATCTGGAGCGGGGTAACGCGGTTGCCATTGATCCTGAAGCTAGCGGTATGAATTTGTCTTGTGGATTGGCAGGCCGCAAAGCGGTTTTGCAGATCAGCAACCCCGATGGAAAGCTCACCACCTACAGCGTTGGTAAATCAAATGAGCCGATTTGGCGGGGTTGGGTGTTGATGCGTTGCGGCCGCGCCTTTCGCAGTGATGGCTCAATTAATGGTGCGGCAGCTTTTCAAAATCGTGTGGTAATTGATGGTTTAGATCCTGCCCCTGGTAGCTGGAGTGGCTGCGATTTACCCCAAGCAGTGGCAATTGGTGCAACGGCTTCCTTGCCTTTGGCTGCATGCATGGAGCCCATAAGTGGCACCGTGCAATGGCAATTAAGGCAACGGTTTGATACTCAAACGCTAAAAGCTGATGCCAGTGCAGTGCTATCTGAGTAGCTTGCCCTCCCCATTAGAAAAAATATCCATAAAAAACCACCAGGGATAAGTTTCCCTGGTGGTGAATTAGTTGATTAAGCAGTATTTAGTAAAGAGCTTGTTGATTAGATTTCTGAATAGGAAATAGCGCCACTGCTAGATGCAACAGTTGCTTGGCATTTCTTGCCAGACGTAATTGATAGGGAACCGCATTTCGCACCGCTAATGCTGGCGCTGCTTGTGGTGTAATTCACATCTGCAGTTGGTGCGCTTGCCCCATCGCCGCCATTGCAATTGCCGGAAATTGTGAGCCCGGTGTTAGTGGTGCCAGAGTTGGCCGATGGGTAGGGGCCTTCAGCAATAATTGCAGAGGAACATTCCCGTGCTAAACCAGCTAATTCAGCTATTTGGGTATTTAGCTTTGCCTTGTCTTTAACTCCCATGAACTGGGGCAGGGCTACGGCACTTAGTACACCTACAATCACAATTACTACCATTAATTCCACCAGGGTGAAACCCCCTTGCTGCCTATTAATAGCCGCTTTTTTGCGAACACTTTGCAAAGCATTAATCATTTTGATCGCCCGGTATATGCCGGGGGGAGCAACATTTTTAATGTGCCCCCATCAACGGCCCTGTTGCAGTGGTTCGGCTAGGTTTGGCTGATGATTCTCAGTCCCCTGCAGCATTTTTTGGCCTGGCGGCCCAGCAGTCTTTCTGCGCGCATGGCCCGGGTGGGTGTGTGGGTGCTGATTGTTTATGGCCTTGTGGCTTTGCTGGCTGGGCCAGCAATCCATTTAGGTGTGCTTCAGGATCCAAATATTGGCCTCGATAATCCCATTTATGCCCAGCCGAGTTGGGGCCATCTTTGCGGCACCGATCGCCTTGGCCGTGATGTGTGCAGCCGCACCTTGGCCGGCGCTGGTGTGGCGCTCCAGGTGGTTTTTAGTGCCCTATTAGTGGCATTAGCTATTGGGGTGCCCCTTGGCATGTTGAGTGGCTACCTCGGCGGCCTGGTGGATCGCTTGTTGGTGTTATTGATGGACACCCTTTACACCCTGCCCGTTTTACTGCTTTCAGTGGTGTTGGCATTTTTACTTGGCAAGGGCCTGCCCAATGCCGCTGCAGCACTTTGTGTGGTTTACGTACCTCAATATTTCCGAGTAGTGCGCAATCAAACGGCATCTGTAAAAGCGGAATTATTTATCGATGCAGCCCAGAGCCTCGGGGCAGGGCCTTATTGGATCATGCGCCACTACCTATTGCGCAATGTGATCACATCAGTGCCCGTGGTGCTCACCCTTAATGCTGCCGATGCTGTTTTGGTTTTGGGGGGGCTTGGTTTCCTTGGCTTGGGATTGCCAGATTCAATTCCGGAATGGGGCGCAGACCTACAGCAAGCCCTCACGGCGCTGCCCACCGGCATCTGGTGGACAGCTCTCTACCCAGGTTTAGCGATGTTTGTGCTGGTGCTTGGTTTGTCTTTTCTTGGTGAGGGATTAGACGCATGGGTGAGCGGCCAGGCTTCTGGATCAAAAGCTGAGTAGATTTATTTGTATTAGATCTGGAAACTGCCATGGCAGTGTTCGTTTCGATGCTGCTGGTGGCCATAGCCACCCTCCTTTGGAACCTCGGACGTCGCAATGCCGATGAGGTGATGGGCGTGCTTGAGAAGATCCTTGCTGTTGTTTTGTTGGTTATCAGCCTTTGCGTGGGGGGCTTGCATCAATTGCTTTGTTTTGCGCTGCTAGCAGTTGCTTTAAAGCTGCCCAGGGCCCACCAAAACCAAGCACCCCAGCAAGTTGCAAGCAACAATGATATTTTCTTACCCTTTTAATTAATTATTAACAGCGCAATTTTAAGGTGCGCGGTATTTCTTCTTGGATTTCACCTTCCCCATTAAGGGCCGGATAGGGTTTATTTGTTTCCCTGCACCAGCGCGCCACCTGGGGATAGGCCCATTCAAAAAGAGTGTTTTTGTATAGCTCTGCTGATAAACCTTCTCCATCCCTTGGGATCAACCCCGCTAGTTCCCTTTGCCGCAGGGCTTCAAATAGCAATATTGCCGCTGCAACGCTCACATTTAAAGACTGCACCATTCCCGCCATGGGAATGAATAGGGCTTGATCTACCCCTGCGGTGGCTGCCTCGCTGAGGCCCCATTTCTCAGCACCCAACAGAAAGGCCGTGGGACCGGTGAAATCGCATTGGCGATAGTCGATTGCTGTTACCCCTAAATGGGTGCCAAAAATACGAAAACCCTGTTGATGCAATTGATTGCAGGCGGTTTCGATCGAGTTGTGGTTTTGCAGGGGCACCCATTTTTGACTGCCTTGGGCGGTGCTGTTAAAGGTGCGCACCCGCCCCTTAAGGCTCACCACATGGGCTTCAAGCACTCCCACAGCATCACAGCTACGCAGGATCGCCGAAAGGTTGTGGGGTTTCTCTACCCCTTCCAGCAGCACCGTGAGATTTGCCATGCGGCCGTTGAGCACTGTTTGTAATCGCTCAAAGCGTTTGGGCAAAAGGGGCATCGGCCAGCAGCTTGCGGTTGCTGCAGCGTATTCACCGGCGCCTTTAATGCAGTTTGCCAAGGCATAAAAATTTGGTTGCTGATCCCACCCCCATCGGTTTGCTACCCAGGTTGGTGGCGTGGCGGGTGCTGGAGGCAGTGGGTGATGGCGCCTATGCCGATCTAGCCCTTGATAGGGAATTCAAGCGCCAACCAATGCCTGCCCTTGATCGGGCAATGGCAACTGAGATCAGTTACGGCGCGATTCGGATGCGCCGCCGTTTGGATGGCTGGATCGATCGCTTTGGCAAGGTGCCTGCCCAGCGGCAGCCGCCCCGGTTGCGCTGGTTGCTGCATGTGGGTTTGCAGCAGCTATTAGCGATGGATCGCGTACCAGCATCAGCTGCGGTGAGTACGGCGGTGGAGCTAGCAAAAAAAGAACGGTTGGCTTCCCTAGCGCCTGTGGTGAATGGATTGCTGCGCAGTGCTGCCCGGGCGATTGCCGCTGGCGAACAATTACCCCTGCCTGAAGATCCCCAAGCCCGCTTAGCGCTTGAGCAATCCTGGCCTGATTGGTTAGTGCAGGAACTTTGGGGTTGCATCGGCGCGGAACGCACCCAAAACCTAGCCAAGGCGAGCAATCTCACCCCAAGCCTTGATTTAAGGGTAAATGCGTTGCGCAGCACTGTTGATGAGGTGTTGGCAGACTTTGCCCAGGTGGGTGTGCTGGCTGCACCCTTGCCGGATCAAGCTTTCGGTCTCACCCTGCTGCAACGCCCTGGCCCCCTCAATGAACTGCCTGGCTATCGGGAGGGCCTTTGGTGCGTTCAAGATCGCGCTGCTCAAACGATTGCGCCGCTTTTAGATCCCAAGCCAGGCCAAAGAGTGTTGGATGCCTGCGCTGCTCCAGGCGGTAAAACAACCCATCTCGCTGAATTGATGGCCGATAAAGGCGAAGTGTTAGCCATTGATCGCTCTGCTGTGCGTTTGGAGCGCTTGCGGGAAAATGCCCAGCGGCTTGGTTTGCGCTCTATTCGCACTCAAGTGGCGGATGCCGTTGCCCTTGATCAATTGGAGCAGCAGGGGCAGTTATTTGATCGCGTGTTGTTGGATGTGCCCTGCTCCGGCTTGGGTACCCTTGGCCGCCATGCCGATGCCCGCTGGAGTTTAAAAGCTGAAATGTTGGCGGAATTGGTTGAATTACAACGCCAAATGCTGCAGCAAGGCGCAAAACTCCTGGCACCAGGTGGCCGCTTGGTATATGCCACTTGCACCCTGCATCCGGCTGAAAACCAGGGGCAAATACAACAGTTTTTGCAGGGGCAGCCCCAGTGGCAATTGCTTGAAACCGAGCAAACTTTTTGGCCCGATGCCGAGCATGGTGGTGACGGCTTCTACGGGGCGCTACTCGGCTATCCCGGCGGTGGTGGCGGTGGATCGCCAACTGGAGCTGGTGGTGGAGCTAATGAAGGGGCTGGGGCAGCGGCTTCTGGGGGGGGCGCTGCTGAGGGCGGAGGCGCCATAAGCGGCGCATCGCTAGGCGCAGCTTCAGGGGCTGGGGCTCCGTAGTTGTAATCGCCCGGAGCGCCTTGGTTCTGTTGGGGTGCTGGTGCGGCTACCGCTTTGAAATTGCGATTGAGCACTGGTTTTGGCGGGAAGCGTTTAACGGGCATGTCTTTAACCACCGGCAGCATGAATTGGTTCCAGGCCCAGGCCGCCTGGCCGCTATCACTGCCGGTTTCACGGTTGTTGTCGTAGCCAAACCACACGCCTGTGGTGAGTTGGGGTATGGAGCCGATGAACCAAAGGTCGCGGGCACCCTCTGAGGTGCCTGTTTTACCGGCTACGGGGCGATCCGGCAGGGCCGCTGCAGCGCCTGTGCCGCCACTAACCACCCGTTGCAACATCCAAATCATTGAGTCGGCAGTGTCGCTGTCAACGGCCCTTCTGCCCCGGTCGCCATGGCTACTACGGGCCCAAAGGGGCCGGCCATCAAGGCCACTAATGCTCTCAAATGGAGTTGGTGCCACATAAACACCACGGTTGTTGATGGCTGCATAGGCGGCGGTCATATCGAGCACTGTTTGCTCGTAGGCACCGATTGCTAAGGGGTAATAGCGCCCAAGGGGTCGAGTAATACCAAGGGAGCGGGCGATGTTTATCACCGCATCAAAACCCACCTTTTCCAGCAGCTGCACAGCCACGGTGTTTAAAGAATTTTGCAAGGCATCGGCCATCGACACTGCGCCGAGGTAGCGATCACCAAAGTTTTTGGGGCAGTAGCCGCTCCAGCAACGGGGAACATCAACAAAAATCTCTTCTGGTTTGATGCCAGCCGCAACAGCGGCGGTATATGGAAACAGCTTGAAGGTGGAGCCAGGGGAACGTAGGGCCTGGGTGGCGCGGTTGAATTGACTTTTTTGAAAATCACGGCCCCCCACCATGGCCCGCACTAAACCAGTGCCGGGTTCCATCGAAACCAAGGCCCCCTGGAGATCACCGTAGGTGTTTTTATCAATTACTTTTTGGGCAATTTTTTGCCAGTTGGAATTCAAGCTGGTGCGTATTGTTAAACCGCCTAGTTCCAGCTGTTCAGGAGTGAGCACCTTGGGTAATTCCTGGGCTACCCAACTTGTGAAATATGGAGCGGCACTATTCCAATGTTTTGGCAATGCTGGTTTCAATAACAGTGGCGAACCATCGGCCCTTAATTGTTGAGCCCTATCGATGAAACCCGCCTCTGCCATGCGTTTTAGCACGATTGAACGGCGCTCTAAAGCAAGTTCGGGATTAACAAGAGGCGAATAAACAGATGGCGCTGGAGGTAGCCCAGCAATTAAGGCAGCCTCCGGCAGGGTGAGCTGATTAGGGGATTTGGAGAAATAAACCCAAGCGGCATCCGCCACCCCATAGGCACTGGAGCCTAGATAAACATTATTTAGATATTGCTCAAGTATTTGTTGCTTGCTTAATTGGCGTTCAAGTTTAAAAGCTAATGCCGCTTCTTTTAATTTGCGCAGCAGGGTGCGATCTTGATTGAGAAAAACAACCCTGGCCAATTGTTGGGTGATGGTGCTGGCCCCCTGCTCCACCGACCTTTGGCTGATGTTTGTAATTACAGCCCGGCCAATGCCAAGGGCATCAACACCATTGTGTTGATAAAAACGGCGATCTTCCGCGGCGATAAATGCCTTTTGAATCAATAAAGGCATCTGGCCATTTGCCACTTTTTCGCGGGTGGCTGGACCTAATTTTTGTAGTACCTGGCCATCGGCAGACAACACGGTTACGGTGCCTGGCCTGTTGAAACTGGCGATGCGGCGTGCATCGGGTAATAACCCATCAAACCCCTGCACCACCAAGGCGCTGCCTGCGGCTGCCACCGCGCCTACCCCTGCCGCTAGAAGGGCGGCTCCAATTAATTGCCTACGCCGCTTATTGGCCTGGGGCATTGGTTTATCCCCCAAAACCGCTATGGCCCAATGCTAAGGCTGTTACAAGCATCCCTATCACCAGAAAGGGTTGGGCGCTGGCTTGGTATTTAACATCAAAAAGTATTGGATCGCGCAGCAGCCAGATGTCTTGAAAAGTTATTTGGGGGATGATCAACAATGTAAGTAGCACTGCGGCGAAATGCTGGCCTAGCAGCACCAGTGCTACCACCATTGCTATTTGAAAGAGATCGATCATGGTGGCGCTAATCCAGCTGGCCCTTTTCACGCCAAATACCACTGGCAGTGATTGCAGGCCAAGGGCTTTATCACCCTCCACACTTTTGAAATCGTTCACCACGGCAATGCCAAGGCCCGCCAGGGAATAGGCAAGGGTTAGGGCGGCAGTGGCCCAGCTCAAATTGCCAAAAAGTGCTTGGCCGGCCCACCAGGGCAGGGCGATGTAACTAGCACCAAGGGCATAGTTACCAAGCCAACCATTTTGTTTGAGCTTTAGGGGTGGGGCGGAATAGATGAAGCTCACAAATGAACCACCCAATGCAAGTAGCAACAGCACCGGTTTCTGGTGTTGGGCCCAAATGTCAAGGCCCCAGGCCACGGCTAATCCAGCTATCAGCAGCACCCAGATCTGAAGTTTTACTTGCCAAAGGGCAATGGCACCGGAGGGAATCGGCCTGTAGGGCTCATTGATGGCATCTATATCCCTGTCGTAGTAGTCGTTAATCGTTTGGGTGAAACCAGCCAGCAGGGGGCCGCTCATCAGCATGCAGGCCAGGGAAGCGGTGCTGTTTTGCCAAGTCCATTGGAAACCACCACTGGCGGCAGCACCACAAATAACGCCCCAGATCAAGGGAATCCAGGTAACAGGTTTCATCAGTTGCAGCCGCAACTTCCAGGGGTTTTGGCTGCCACTGGCCCCCTTCATGCCAAGTAGTTGCCTGGCTGCGCCGCCGCTAGCGACCTCTGAATTGGGGCTATTGCTCACTGGAGGGGCTTAAAGAGCGGCGATTTCATCTTCAAAAAACCAGCTCTGGCCGCCGCCATCCAATTGCACTTGAACGCCCACACCGCTTCCGTCGGTCATTTTGAAACCTGTAACGGAGCCGGTTGGATTGGTGAGCAATAACTTCACCAGATCAGCGGGAATGCGATCACGCACTCGGGTGATCGTTACTCGGGTGCCAACGGTGATGGCAGCGGAGGTGGCAGCCTGGGACATTAACGGCGCTGACTGGAATCCGGGGCAACCCTACCAGTGCCGAACCCCATCCCCCCATTCCGAGCTAGATCGTGGTTGCAAAACGGATCATTCCCTGCCTTGATATGGCCGCCGGACGGGTGGTGAAGGGGGTCAATTTTGTTGGTTTAAGGGATGCTGGCGATCCGGTGGAACTGGCTTGCCGCTACGACGCCGCCGGCGCTGATGAGTTGGTATTTCTCGATATTGCAGCTAGCCATCAAGGCCGCGGCACCCTGGTGGAATTGGTGCAGCGCACCGCGGAACAACTATTTATTCCGTTCACTGTTGGCGGTGGCATCAGTTCGGTGGAAGGGATCACGGAGCTGTTGCGGGCTGGGGCCGACAAGGTGAGTTTGAATTCAGCGGCGGTGGCTGATCCGGAATTAATTAGGGCCGGGGCGCGCCAATTCGGGGCCCAATGCATTGTTGTTGCCATCGATGGCCGCAAGCGCATGGGTGGTGGTTGGGATGTGTATGTGAAAGGGGGGCGCCAAAATACTGGCCTCGATTTATTGGCCTGGGCAAAAGAAGCGGTGGCCTTGGGGGCTGGAGAGCTGTTGCTCACTTCTATGGATGGCGACGGCACCCAACAGGGCTACGACTTGGAACTCACAGCAGAGGTGGCCGCGGCTGTGGCTGTGCCGGTTATTGCCTCAGGGGGGGCAGGTTGTTTGGCCGATATTGAGGCGGTTTTAACCCAAACCGGTGCCTCTGCCGCATTGCTCGCCTCATTGCTGCACGATGGCGTTTTAACGGTGGCGCAGATCAAGGAGCACCTGCTGAGTTGCGGCTTGCCGCTGCGGCCCGTCGGCGCGGGGTAAACGTTAGTTAAAGTGGCCTCAAATGTTTCCTTAAATTTCGTTATGGCTGCCGCCGCAGGCAATTCCCATTGGCCTGCTGTTATTGGCCTAACCATGGTTGTTGCGGTGGTGGGTTTAGTGGCCTGGGCTTTGCAATTGATGCAGGCCGCCAACGACCGCCAGGAATTTTCCTTGATGTTGGCGGGTTGCATGGTGTGTTCAGCGGCGGTGGGCTTGGCATTGGTGATGGTGATAACGCTCACGGGGCCCCATGCACCTTTGGTTCGTGTTTTTCAGTGACTCACGCCAAGGCGGTGGGTGAACTATTTGAAGAGGTTGCCCCTCGCTACGACCAATTTAATGATTTGTTCAGTTTGGGTTTGCATAGGATTTGGAAACGCCAAGCACTGGCTTTAGTG
Source organism: Synechococcus lacustris Maggiore-St4-Slac (assembly GCF_024345595.1). Classification (NCBI taxonomy): domain Bacteria; kingdom Bacillati; phylum Cyanobacteriota; class Cyanophyceae; order Synechococcales; family Synechococcaceae; genus Synechococcus; species Synechococcus lacustris. The sequence continues at coordinate 31,796 of NZ_JAGQBK010000019.1, forward strand.
AAGCCAAAACCTGGCGAACGTTGGCTTGATTTGTGTTGTGGAACTGGTGATGTTGCCCTAGTGCTGGCGGAGGCTTTGCGGCCTGGTGGTGAGGTGGTTGGCGTTGATCTAGCGGCAGCCCCCCTAGCGATTGCACGCCAGCGGGCTGCCATGTGCCCTTGGTTGCAGATCAGTTGGTATCAAGCAGATGTGCTGCAGCTAACCGAACAATTACCAATGCTTAAAACGGATTTTGATGGTGCGGTGATGGCCTATGGATTGCGCAATCTCGCTGATCCAACCGCCGCCTTAAAGATGTTGCAGCGGTTGCTTGGCCCCAATGGCAGGGCGGTGCTGTTGGATTTCAACCCCAGTGGTGGATTGATTGGCAGCTTGCAAAAGTTTGCCCTAAGGCGAGTGGTGGTGCCGGTGGCGAGCGGGGTGGGATTAACTGAGCAATATGCCTACCTAGAGGAGAGCATTGGCCGTTTTATTGATGGCAAGCAGCAGGAAGTGCTGGCCAAGGAGGCGGGCTTTTGCGGTGCCTATCACCGCACCTTGGCTGGCGGTTTGATGGGAGCGCTTGTGCTTCTGTAGCAGCGACAACTTTTAAACCGACCCACAGCCGTTGCAAAAAAGCAGCCCCTCTCGAGAATCATTCTTGAGGGGTTTGGCGCATAGCGCCTCCTGTTCTTTTTGTGTGTGAGAACCATGAACGCATTTCGCAAGCTATTGCTTGCTCCATTGGTAATGGGAGTGGTGTCTCCATTGGCGGGTCAAGCCCAAAGCCTAGATATGGGGTCGGTTAATCGCTATCAAGACCAGCAAGATATCGACCGGATGCGGGCGATAGAAGCGCAGATGGGTCAGGTAACAAGTGTTAGCCAGTTTT